>CATJWG010000190.1 GCA_949744165.1 uncultured Eubacteriales bacterium
GGCATGGTGTCCGGCACCACCGAGTCCTGGGACTCCTCCTTTCTCAGAGTCTGGGAAAAGGTTTTATCGTAACAGCTGAAGCCTGTTTTATTTAAGCCGACCTCCATAAAGCATCTCTCCTTGAATATATTTCACTTAACTTTATGAAACGCATGGCCCAAATATGACAAGCAGCCCCGCAAGGGGGCTGCTCATTCAGCCTTTGTTCTTTTTTCCTCCGAAAAGCGCTGACAGGACCTTTCTCAGGAAGCGCGGGGCTTTGATTACCTTTATCACCATATCACAGCTCTCCTTTTAGCATTTTTTTGACCAGCACACGCCTGCCACTATCATTCCAACTCCTACCAGAAACCACCAGAATCCGGAAGGCAGTACAAGATATGAAACTATCAGCACGCCGGCTATCACCAGTACCCTGCCTACCTGCTTTGGCAACGGACGTTTACAGCGCATAAAACCGCCCTCCATAAAAATTCTTCAAAAAAGCGGCTGTGCCGCTTTTTTGAAAAGCCTTGCTTTGCTCTGCGCCCCGTCCGCCGCTTGAAAGCGGCGGACTCGACGCTCGCTACGCGCAGAGAGTTTTTCCGACGTACACGCCGCCAGAAAAACGATTTAATTCTATTTCGCCGCTCCGGCGGCGAAACTCTGCGAGGCTTATTTTACAGCCCGATCATGTATCTCTACATAATATTCACGGAGGGCTTATCTTATTGACTTATTTTTTCTCCCAATCCTTAAATTGTGACACAATATCATACAGCCTGACGTAGCTTTCATGCCGCGACGGGTGTATTATCCCGTCACGCACTGCCTCAAGCACGGCGCAGCCGGGCTCTCGGATATGGGCGCAGTCGTCAAAGCGGCAACAGCTGAGAAAGGGGGCAAAATCCGGAAACGCATATTGCAGCTCCTCCTTTTTTATCGGCGACATCTGCGTCAGGTCAAAGGAGGCGAAGCCCGGCGTGTCGGCTATGTATGTGCCGCCGCCGAGCTCGAAAAGCTCAACGTGGCGCGTTGTATGGCGGCCGCGGCCAAGCTTGTCGCTGACTTCGCCCACTGCGGCATTGAATCTGGGCTCAATGGCGTTGAGCAGGCTCGATTTGCCTACTCCGGAGTTTCCGGTAAAGGCAGAAACCCTGCCACGTATCAGCGCCATGAGCTCAGGCACTCCCTGTCCCGTGCGTGCGCTTGTGCGAAGTACTTTAAATCCGGATTTTGAATATATTTCAAAAAGTTCGTTCCCGGGGTCCATGTCGCACTTGTTTACACACACTATTACGCCCACTCCGGCGTGGCAAGCTATCACAGCAACGCGATCCACCAGGAACGGTGCGGTAACAGGGTTTACGTTCGCGCACATTATCACCAGATAGTCAAGATTCGCCGCGGCGGGGCGAATGAAGAAGTTTCTGCGCGGGAGCACTGCGGTGATATAGCCGCTGCCAGGCTCCGTAATGTCCAGCTCCACCCTGTCGCCCACAAGCGGGGAGGTTCCGTCCAAGCGGAACCTCCCCCGGGCGCGGCAGGCCACGGTATCACTGCCACAGCGCACATAGTAAAACCCGCCCAGCGACTTTATTATCAGTCCCTCCGGCATATCAGCCGCCTTCACCGCTGGTGTTAGGTCCGGAGGAAATCTGCACATACACCTTTGTATGCTCGTCAACCTGGTCGTAGGCCGTGACGCTTTGCCAGACTACGGTGCCGGCAGGCATATCGTTGTCCACCGTATTCGAGCCGCCGTAGACAAGCTTACTGCTCTCCAGACGCTCAATCGCCTTGGACTCGCTCAGTCCAATGAGATTCGGCATACTCGTCTGATTCGTGGTCGGGCCGGCGCTGACCGTGATATACACAGTCGAGCCCGCGGGCAGGCTGTCGCCCGCCTCGGGATTTGTGAAAATAACGTAATTCTCCGTCACATCGGAATTTTCAAACTCCGGCTGTACAACGAAGCCCTCCTTTTGCAGGGCCATCATAGCGTCCTGATAGTCTGTATTGACCACGTTAGGCATTTTTATCATCTGCATTCCGGAGCTGACCGTAAGGGCTATTTTCACCTTGCCGTCGGAATCCTGCATACGGCTCTCTCCTGCCGCGGGATCCTGGTCAATAATGTCGCCCTTTTCCGTGTCAGGGTCTATCGCAAAGCTGGTCTCAAAGCTGTAAAGAGAGCGGAACTCCGCGTTATTCACCACATCCTCCCAGTTGCTGCCGACGAAGTTAGGTACGTTTATTCTCACAGCGTCGGAGAAAACGTCCTTGAGCCAGTAGTTCCACAGAAAGACAAACACTGCGACTATGAAAACCGTCACTATAAACAGTCCCGACAGCAGGCTTATCTTATTCGCGCGGCGGCGGCGGCGCAGATATCCCTCGCGGGTCATCTCACCCGAGCGGCCTATTGGCTCGACGTCCTCCGGCAGCCCATCGGACGGAGACGTGTTTTGACCACCGCCGCTCTCTGTGCCTGCAAGACGGTATTTATCCAGATCGCGCAGCAGTCTGTCCGCCGTCTGATACCTCTGCCTCAGGTCCCAGTTCATGGCCTTGAGCGTTATCTCCTCAAGCTCCTCGTTTATCTCAGGATTGAGCGTTTGAGGCTTAGAGGGAGTGGAGCTGACGTGCTGAAGTGCCACCTCTTCCGCCGTCTCGCCTGTATACGGCAGGCGGCCTGTGAGCATCTCATACATCACGACGCCAAGGGAGTATATATCGCTGCGCGCGTCCACCGCATGGCCCTTAGCCTGCTCCGGAGACATATAGTGCACGCTGCCTACGGCCGCGCCCGTCTCCGCAGCCTGCGTGGTTTCCAGATAGGCGATACCAAAGTCCGTCACCTTTACAGACCCGTCAAGCGCTATCATGATATTCTGCGGTTTTATATCACGGTGGACAATGCCCTTCGAGTGCGCGTGGTTGAGCGCGCGAGCTATCTGCACGGCGAAATGCACGCTCTCCTTGCAGCTTAGCTTGCCCTTGGTTTTCATATACTGCTTGAGCGTTATGCCCTCTATCAGCTCCATGACTATGTAGTCAATGTCCGCGGAACGGCTGACATCATAGATGGAGACAATATTCGGGTGCGAGAGCATCGCGACAGCCTGCGCTTCCTTCTTGAAGCGGACGCGAAACTCCTCGTCCGCGGCAATATCGTCGCGCAGTATCTTTATCGCGACATTGCGGTTTAGCAGATGACACCGTGCCTTGTAGACCACTGCCATGCCGCCCTGTCCGATAACCTCCAGAATCTCATATCTGTTGTCAAGCATCCGGCCGATATAGCGGCCCATACTAATATTATCCATGCTTTCCTCCGTTGTCATGAGGGGTGCTCATAATATTTTCCCTTTAACCTGCTCTTTCCCTACCTCTGCGCAATCACAACCGTAACGTTGTCCGGTGCTCCGCGCCCCAGCGCAAGGCCAAGCAGCACCTTTGCCGCGTCCTCGCAGTCTCTGTTTTCGTTCAGGACCGTAAGTATTTCATCGTCAGAGACAAGGTTGCTCAGGCCGTCCGAGCAAAGCAGCACACTGCTGCCCGCCGCCGCCTTTGCTCGAAATATATCGCACTTTACTGCGGCATCTACTCCTACGGCGCGGGTGATAATATTTTTCTGCGGATGCTCCCTCGCCTGCTCGGGGCTTATCTGTCCCTTTCGCACCATCTCTTCAACAAGAGAATGGTCATATGTTATCTGTTGTATCGTGCCCTTATAGATATAGTATGCCCGACTGTCACCCACATTCGCCACAAGTGTGCTCCGGCTGTTCATCAGCACGGCCACAAGCGTAGAGCCCATGCCCATGCAGGCAAAATCCGAGAACGAGCGGTCATACACCTTGATATTAGCGTAATTAACGGCATCGGTCAATATATTCTGCATATCCTCCGCAGTGGATTCCTCGTCCAAAGAGTTGGCCGCATGGGACATGAAGGCATCCGCCGCCATGGCGCTGGCAACGCTGCCGGCCTGCGCCCCTCCCATACCGTCGCACAGCACGGCTGAGAGCAGCTCCGTTCCCTGCGGCGCGTCAAAGCGAAAGCAGTCCTGATTTTCCCTTCTCACCACACCTCTGTGGCTTATTCCGAATACCTTCATTCTTGCCTCCGTTCCTCAAGCTCGCGTGAGCGGCGCAGCTGGCCGCATGAGGCATCAACATCTCCGCCAAGCTTTCTGCGTATTGTATAGTTTACCCCCGCTTTGTCCAGCACCCGGCAAAAATCCTTCATCCTCTCCGGAGTCGTGGGCTGAAACTGCCGCTCCTCAACGTGATTGAGCGGTATCAGGTTCACGTGGGCCCCGACCCTTTTGGCCGCGGACGCAAGCTGCTTTGCCTGAACGGGGGAATCGTTTACTTCATTAATCATCGCGTACTCAAATGTTACGCGTCTGCCCGTTCTTTTATAATAGTCCTGACAGGCGTCTATGAGCCGTGCGACGCCCCTGCCCCTGTTCGCGGGCATAAGACGCGAGCGCGTCTCATCGTCAGGCGCGTGGAGAGACACTGCTAAAGTCATCTGCATGTCCTCGCGCGCCAAGTCCTCAAAACGCTCAATTATCCCGCAGGTGGACAGCGAGATATGGCGCATTCCTATATTCATCCCCTCCGGTCGATTTACCAGACGGAGAAAGCGTATCACATTGTCAAAATTATCAAGCGGCTCGCCTATTCCCATTATCACGATGTTGGAAACCTTTTCACCGCTGTCCTTTTCCGAGTACATTACCTCGCCAAGCATCTCCGCGGCGGTCAGATTACGCACCAGTCCGCCTATTGCGGAGGCGCAGAACGCGCAGCCCTGCCGGCAACCAACCTGGGAGGAGATGCACACGCTGTTTCCGTGCTTATACCGCATGAGCACCGTCTCCACGGCGTTTCCATCGTGAAGCTGCCAGAGGTACTTTATCGTTCCGTCTTCAGCGCTGACCTGCTTTCTGAGCAGCTTTAGCGTATCAACATATCCGTCCGCGCTCAACTTCTCCCTGAATCCCTTTGGCAGATTGCTCATCTGCTCAAAGGACTCCGCCCCCTTTGCCAGCCATTGAAAAAGCTGCTTTGCGCGGAATTTCGGCTCGCCCAGCGCCAGCACATATTCTTCAAGCTCATCGGGGAGCAGGGATTTCAAGTCCGTCATATATCTCTCCTGAATTTGGCGATAAAAAATCCGTCGGTGCCGTGAATGTGCGGCATTAGCTGCAAGCGTCCGTTTTGTGAGGAAAGCCCGCCCGGCAGGTTGAAGTCCTCCGCGCGAAAGTTCCCGCGTGATTCCAGAAAAGAGTCCGCGACTGCACCGTTTTCTTCCCTGCGGAAGGTGCAGGTTGAGTACAGCAGCACACCTCCGGGCTTTACGTAGCGTGAGGCGTTGGTCACAATCTCCCTCTGTATCTCCGGCAGGGCCGCAAAGTCTGCCATATCCTTATAGCGTATATCGGGCTTCTTGCGTATCACTCCCAAACCCGAGCAGGGCACGTCGGCAAGCACAACATCAAACACGCCGTCCCACTCTGGGCGGAAAGCCCGTCCGTCCGCGGATACAGTCTCCATGTCCTTTATGCCAAGCCTGCCGGCCCCCTCACGTATGCGCTTGAGCTTGTTTTCGTGCAGGTCGCAGGCCGTTATCCTCACTCCGCCGCCGGAGAGAACCCACGCGGCAAAGCTTTTACCGCCGGGAGCGGCGCACACATCCAGCACCCTGTCCCCACGCTTCGGTCCCGCGGCCATTACGGACAGCTTTGCCGCGACGTCCTGCACGTAGAACAGGCCCGCGCGGAACTCCTCAAGCTGCGCCACAGCGCCCGCGCGGTCCACAAGCAGGCAGTCCGGCAGGAAGGGGTGCCCTGCTGCCTCCACGCCGTGGGAACGCAGGCTCTCAAGCAACGACAGCGTATCCGTGCGCAGCGTGTTACACTGTACCGTAAGTGGAATGGGCTCGTTCTGTGCGCGAAGGAGCGCCTCTCCCTGCTCGGGGCCGAACATGTCCATCACGCAGCTCGTAAGCTTCACGGGGCAGCTATATTTTATCGACAGCTCCTGTTCCCAGCTCTCCGCGCACACCGGCGGCAGTTTTTGCGCGTTCTCCGACAGGCGGCGCAGCACCGCGTTGACAAGCCCGCTGGCCCTTGCATAGCCCAAGCCGCGGCAGAGCTTCACGCCCTCGTTCACCGCTGCGCTGTTTGGTATTCTGTCCAAGAAGATTATCTGATACGCCGACACGCGCAGGATATCACGCACCTTCGGCTCGAGCTTTTCCGGCTTTGTACTGCAATAGCAACCAATGTAATAGTCAAGCAAATACATCCGCTGCATCACGCCGGCGCACAGCTGCGCGCACAGCGCGCGCTCGCGCCCATCCAGTCCGGCAGCGTCCATTACGCCTCCGAGAACCGCGTCCGACCACGCTCCCGAGCGACGGCAGCGCTCCAGCGCGGTCAGCGCCGCGCGTCTCGCCCCCGTCATCAGAGCTTAACCGGATGTCCGCGCAGATAGTCCGCGGCTGGCATACGCTTTTTTCCCGGGGCCTGTAGCTCGGTTATCATCAACGTCCGGCCGCCGGCGCAGGCTACCTCAATTCCCTTATTTCCGGCGGAGACTATGCTTCCGGCAGGCTTTCCCGTGGCATTTTGCGTGTACTGCGCGGCGTATATTTTGCACAGCGTGCCGTCCAGCTCCGCCGTGGCCACGGGCCAAGGCTGAAGGCCGTATATCTGCTTGACTATTTCTCTGGGCGTCCGCGTCCAGTCAATGGGACACATGGACTTGTCGAGCTGCTTTGTAAGCGTAGCCTGAGAGTGGTCCTGCGGCATTCTCGGCGCGGTTCCGGCTTCGATGGACCTGAGCGTTTTATCAAGTAAATCCGCGCCCATGAGCATAAGGCGGTCAAACAACTCGCCGGCGGTTTCAAACTCGCCGATTTGTGTCTCGGCGGCATATATTATGTCCCCGGCGTCGAGCTCGGAGGCCATATACATGGTTGTAACGCCCGTGCGCTCGTCTCCGTTCAGGACGGCCCACTGTATCGGCGCACTGCCGCGGTATTTCGGCAGGAGCGATCCGTGGACATTCACGCAGCCAAGGCGGGGCACCGCCAAAACATCGTCCGGCAGTATGCGGCCATAGGCCACCACGACTATTACATCGGGGGACAGCTTTTTCAATATTTCCAGGGCCGTGCCATCACGCAGCTTTTCCGGCTGGTACACGGGGATGCCGTGCTCCTGAGCCAGAAGCTTTACCGGAGGGCTTTGCAGGCTCATACCTCGCCCACGCGGCTTGTCCGGTTGGGTGAGCACGCCCACAACCTCGTACTTTTCATCAATGAGCTTTTTCAGCGACGCCGCGGCAAAGTCCGGCGTGCCCATAAACACCACGCGCATATTATTTCTCCCTGCCGTGAATCTCGCTGCTGACATCGCGGCCATAGTAGTCATCCAGCTCCTCGTCGCTCATTATGTGCTCGCTCACCTCGGTGAAAAGCTGGCCCTCAAGATGCGCCAGCTCATGGCACATCGCGCGCGCGGTCAGGCCGTGGCCCTCAACCTCAAACCACTTGCCGTTTCTGTCCTGCGCGCGCACCTTCACATGGTCAGGGCGCTTGACGTATCCGTAAACCCCCGGCACGCTCAGGCAGCCCTCGGGGCCGGCCTGCTCGCCCTCGGAGAATATTATCTCGGGATTTATCAGCTCAATGACATAGTCCTCCACGTCCTCGGGTACGTTGGTCTCAAGCACAAGTACGGCGCGGCGCAGTACGCCCACCTGCGGCGCGGCAAGGCCCACGCCCTCGGCCTCAGCCAGAGTCTCGGCCATGTCGTCAAGCAGACAATGCAGGCGCCCGTTGAAGTCCGTCACCTCGCGGCAGTGCTTTGACAGGCAGGGGTCGCCCTGCTTAACTATATTTCTCAGTGCCATCTAAATCATCCTCAATCATACGGGTTCATGTCCGCGTACAGCGACACCCCGCGAAATTCTTTTTCTGTGTTGCAGTAGATAAGCAGCTTGGACACAAGCGCGCGTACCTCGCGTTCCTGCGGACATGCCAGCGAAATTTTGTAACGGTAGCGGTTATTGACCCTGACCACCGGATACGGAGCGGGACCGAGAATATTAACCCACTGCCTTGACATGAGCGCGCGCTGCAAAAGCTTACATATGCGCTTGCAGCAGCCCAGAACAAGGCGCTCATCCACACCTGTGGCGCTCAGAGTAATTACCTGCGTAAACGGCGGGCACTTCTGCACACGGCGGAGCTCTATCTCCTGCCTGTAAAACGCCTCGTAGTCCTGCATGGCTGCGAAGCGTATCACCTGGTTGTCGGGAGTAAAGGTCTGGATAACGGCGCGGCCCGGGCGGCTGGCTCGGCCGCTGCGGCCTATGACCTGGGTTATCAGCGAAAAGGTTCTCTCTGCAGCACGGTAGTCCCCGCAATAGAGGCTCTGGTCGGCAGAAAGCACGCCCACAAGCGTCACATCGTCAAAATTCAGGCCCTTGGTCACCATCTGCGTGCCTATCATTATCGGAATACGCTCATCACGGAAACGGCCAAGCAGCGCGTCGTGCGAGCCGGCGGCGGAGACAGTGTCCGTGTCCATGCGCAGTATCTCCGTGCCCGGAAAAAGCTCCCTGAGCTGGGTTTCAATCTTCTGCGTGCCGTCGCCCACGTAGCTGAGCTCTCCCCCGCAGTCTGGGCAGCGTTCGGCCACGGTCCTGGTATAACCGCAGTAGTGACACATGAGGCGGCGGTTGCTGCTGTGATAGGTCAGGCTTACGCTGCAGTTAGGACACTTGAAATTATATCCACAGTCCACGCAGGTTATAAGCTTTGACGCACCCCGGCGGTTGATAAACAGTATGCTCTGCTCGCCGCGGGAGATATTCTCGGCCAGCTCCTCCCGCAGGAAAGAGCTTATACTCGTATTGTTCCCTGCGCGCAGCTCGCGTTTCATGTCCACAACGCGGACCTGCGGCAGGTCCATCCGGTTATAGCGCGTACCGAGCTGAAAAAAGGCATAGCGGCCCATCCCAGCCAAATAGCGGCTTTCCACGTCCGGCGTGGCGCTTCCGAGAAGCAGGAGCGAGCCCGTCTCGGCACAGCGATATTTGGCGACATCGCGCGCGTGATAGCGCGGCGAGCTCTCAGACTTATAGGTTTCCTCCTGCTCCTCGTCAATTATCACAAGGCCCAGGTTTTCCACGGGGGCAAACACGGCGCTGCGCGTGCCTATCACGAGCTGTGCACTGCCGTTTTTCACGCGCTTCCATTCATCGTAGCGTTCGGTTATCGACAGAGAGCTGTGCAAAACCGCAATTTTTTCTCCGAAGTAGGCGGAAAAGGTCTCCAGCATCTGCGGCGTAAGCGCAATTTCCGGCACAAGCAGTATCGCCGAGCGTCCTGACCGCAGCGCGCGGTCTATCAGGTGGATATATACTGTGGTTTTCCCGCTGCCCGTCACGCCAAAGAGCAACGCCGCCTCGGCGCTGTCCTTCCCCAGCAGGCGCTCAAGTCCCGTAAAAGCCGCGGACTGGTCCGCACTGAGCTCCGGAAGCGGGGAAATTGTATCCGGAATAAAACGTGGACGAAGAAAGACCTCCCTGCGGAAAAGCTCAACGGCGCCCGCGTCGGCCAATGCCCTGAGAGACTGGCGTGATGCGCCCGTAAGCTCGCGCAGGTCAGCCGTCGGCACCTCCCCTGCGGCGCAAAGAAGCTTCAGCAACTCCGACTGCACCGGAGCACGGGATTTTTTAGCACGCGCCATATCCATGGCCTCGCCCGCCGGCAGCAGCAGAGCGGCAAACTCTTCCGTTTTGTCCGCGGCGCGGCGCTTACCGTCGGGCCTAAACCACAGTCCCGCCGGCAATATCGCGCGCACCGCCTCATACACGGTGCAGAAAAAGCGCTCCCGCATCCACAGAGCAAGCTGCAGCTGCTCCGGTGTGAGCGGCGGCGTTTCGTCGAGCACCTCGTCCACACACTTGACCTTTTCATAGCCACAGCTTTCCGAAACGCTCAGCACTACACCCTCCGTCCGGCGGTTTGCTCGGGAAAATGGTACAACGACCCTCATACCGGGCTGTACACGACCGTCAAGCTGCTCAGGTATGCGGTAATCATAGGGGCGGTCTACCCAATATGTAACGTCAGAAACGGCAACTTTGGCAAAGCTCTCAGCCAAGGCCGCACCCCCCTTCCGCGGGCTTAAGCCCCTTCCTGAGCTTCTTCAGCCTCCACGGCCTCGGATGCAGCCTGCTCGCCGCTGACTATCATCAGCTTGCCGGCATACACCTCGTCTATAGCCTGGGAAACAGGCTTCTGATCCATGGGCTCGCCGCTCTCATCCGCCTCGGCGGCAATGGCTCTGGCCCTTCTGGCGATAAGATTTACAAGCTGGTAGCGGCTTCCGACCTTTTTCACAAGGTCCGCCACTGGCGGGTAAAGCATCATAGTTTTCAGCTCTCCTTACTGTTTGTTGATTTTTCTACGCTCTTTCTCAATAATACTGTCGAACTCGCTCACCGCGCGTTCTATCTCGTCGTTTACTATGCGGTAGTCATATTTCTCAGCCTCAAGACACTCGCGGCGGGCAACCTCAAGGCGGCGCTTTATCACCTCGGGGCTGTCCTTGCCGCGCAGGATAAGTCTTTTCTCCAGCTCCTCAAACGAAGGTGGGAGCAGGAACACCATCAACGCGTCGGGGCACTGTCCGCACACCTGAAACGCGCCCTGAGTCTCGATATCCAGCAGCACGTCGTTCCCCGCGGCGAGCTCGCGCTCCACGGGACCGCGCGGCGTGCCATAGCGGTTTTCCACATACTGCGCATGCTCTAAAAACTCACCGTTGTCCACCATCGCGTCAAACTTTTCGTGGCTTATAAAGAAATAGTCGCGTCCGTCAACCTCGCCCTCACGCGGGGCGCGCGTGGTGGCAGAGACGGAGAATTTCAGCCTGTCCCGCCTTTTCAGCAATCCCTGAACGATTGTGCTCTTACCACATCCCGACGGAGCCGAGAGCACGATAAGAAGTCCTCTTTCACTCATCCTCGTTTACCTCCGCTGCATCAGGCTCCGCCTCGGCCTTGCCGGACATTCTGCCGGCAATCGTCTCCGGCTGTATGGCCGAGAGAATCACGTGCCCGCTGTCCATTATGATAACCGCCCTTGTGCGCCGGCCGTAGGTCGCGTCAATAAGCTGGCCGTGGTCGCGCATATCCTGAATAATACGCTTAATCGGGGCAGAGTCAGGGCTGACTATCGCTATAAGCCTTGACGATGAGACCATGTTTCCAAAACCGATGTTGATTAGCTTCACTGCGCATCCCTCTCATTCTATGTTCTGGACCTGCTCGCGTATTTTTTCAATCTCGCTTTTAAGCTCGATAACCGTCTTGGCAATGGAGCTGTCGCTGCACTTTGAGCCGATGGTATTGGCCTCGCGGTTGAACTCCTGCACCAGAAAATCCATCTTCCTGCCTATGGGCGAGCCGGCGCGCAGCATTTCACGAAGCTGGGAGACGTGGCTGCGCAGGCGCACCGTCTCCTCGTCAACCGCAGTCTTGTCCGCAAAAATCGCCGCCTCAGTCAAAATGCGCTGCTCATCTATGGACTTGCTCTCAAGTATCTCGCTCATTCTCTTTTCCAGGCGGGCACGGTATTCCTCCACCGTTTCGGGCGAGCGGCGCTCAACCTCGGTCACAAGCGTCTCTATAGTATCAAGGCGCCCCGCTATGTCCTGGCTAAGCTTCTCGCCCTCGGCCACTCGCATGGCGTCAAAGGCCGTCAGCGCCTGCCGGCATATTTCCGCCAGCACCCCGCCCATCGCCTCGCGGTCCAGTTCCTTTTTCTCAACGCTCAGTACATCCGGAAAGTGTGCCACATCGTAGGCGGTCAGGCTGTTTTCAAGCGAGAGAGCAGCGGCTATCTGCGCCACCGCTTCGGCATAGCCCTTTGCCAACGCGCCGTTCACGGACACGACTATGTCCTCCGCACCAGAGCTTGACACGTTTACGAACACGTCCACCTTCCCGCGGGAAATGCATCGCTGTACCTCAGACTTTATTACCTCCTCGGCAAAGAGGAAATTTCTCGGAAGCCTCACGCTGCAGTCGAGATAGCGGTTATTCACGCTCTTCAGCTCAAGCGAGATAACAAGTCCTCCGCAGCTTCCCTCGGCGCTTCCATAGCCGGTCATGCTTTTTATCATCGGTTCACCTGCCAAAATATTTTTACGTCAGCCGGCGCTGATATTGACATATATCTCATAGTCGCCCACGGCACCGGCCTCGGTAGTACCGTCAATTTCTATTCTCACCGGAGCGGATACTATTCCAGTAGCGCTGCCAAACGCCGACAAATCCGCCACGGCGCGCACGTTTACATCGGATATATTCTTCAGCACGTCTTCCGTTCCGCGTATATTCACCGTAAGATTGTCCACCATCACCTCAGCCTCATAGTCCTCGGTTACGTTCACACAGGAGAAGTTGGTCACGGTAAACTGCTTTTTCTGCAAGCCGTTTATCTCCAGCGTCAGCTCAGCCTCCTTCGGGCCGTTGAGTATCTCGGTGTTGTTCGGTATGACTATCTTATAGGTCTCGTTAAACGTGTCGTCCTCAATATCTGACAGGTCAATCGTGGCAAGGTCGATATTGTTTATTCCCGCCAGCGCGTCAGAGTCTCCGGACAGCACTATGCTCTTTGGTTCGATGTCGTATTTTACATTCGCGTCAGTTGCTCCGCCGCCAGGCAGTATTCTCAGTGTCAGGTCGACCTCCTTTATGGAGATTATCGGCAGCGTTACCATAACAGTCTCATTTTCAAGCTGTATGGAGTCGTGGTTTACTTCATTGCCGTCCTCATCGCACAATATGTAGCTGCTTTCAAAGCTCAGAGTCTTATTTACATCCTCGCGCGAGACCTCCACATAGGCGTATTCCACTTTTTCCAGCGCGTTCTGAGGTCCGGATATGATAACCGTGCTCGGTTCAAACACTATCGGCTCGGCGCTGAAGCCCTCCGCAGCGCTGCCGTTAAACCGGCCTACTACCTCCACTGACTTGGTGCTGAGCCTGTCCACGTCAAAGCTAACGCTCTCCGGATTGCTGACAGTCACGGTGAGGCTGCCCGAATCCACATTTGACGGAAAATTTATTTTGTACGCACTGGCGTAATGACCCGTAGCGGTTATCGAGCGCAAATCTATCACTGCGGTAAGGTCCGCAGCGTCAAGGCTGGCTATAACGCGGCGGCTGCCGGATATCGTCACGCGGACGGAGGTCGTGTTCCTGTTTGTTATCACGAGCCCGCGCGACTCGCGCATTGTGCTCTCGCCCTCAAACACCACGGGGATGCCGCTGAAGCTTTGCTTGTAGTCCTCCGCCTCCGTGCTCGTTACGAACACCCAGAAAAGCATTGCGCACAAAAAGGACAGCAGCAAGCGCAGCACCATGCTCCTCACCGGTTTTTTAGCACTGAATTTATCTTTCATTTTTTCTCACCTTGAACATAGACAGAAGCTTGCCTTTCTTTCCGACCTCCGTATCCGCCGGCAGAAGCTCGCGGCGCAGGAGCGTTTCCGCCGTCTCAGTTGACAGGTGCCGCTTGAGCATTCCGTCCACGGCAATAGAGATTGCGCCGGTCTCCTCAGAAACTATCACCACCACGGAGTCCGAGCGCTCGCTCATGCCGATTCCGGCTCTGTGGCGCATTCCCAGGTCCTTACTCAGATTCATATTGTTCGACATCGGCAGCATACAGCCCGCGGCGGCTATGCGTCCGTCACGCACTATAACTGCGCCGTCGTGCAACGGGGCTTTGACAAAGAAAATGTTTTTCAAAAGCTCCGCCGTGACCTCTGCATCGACGAGAGTGCCCGTGCTTATAGGCTCGGAGAGCTGATTGTCGCGTTCAAACACTATGAGCGCGCCGGTACGCGTGCCGGACATGTCCGAGCAGGCAAGCACGGTCTGCGTTATCGCGTTTTCCATGTGCATGGATGAAAACTCACTGCCAAAAAAGCCGCGTATTCTGCTGCTTCCCACCTTCTCCAAGAGGCGGCGCAGTTCCGGCTGGAAGAGTATCACAATAGCTATAAAGCCCATAGCGACCGCCTCGCGCAGCAGAAAGTTTATCATGTGCAGCTTGAGTATTCCGGACAGCCACAACACGAGAAGAACCATCACCACGCCGCGGGCAACCTTTACCGTATTTGTTTTTAGTATAAAGCCGGCAAGCTTATAGATAAGCACCGTTATGATAAGAATGTCAAATACGTCCGAC
>CATJWG010000191.1 GCA_949744165.1 uncultured Eubacteriales bacterium
ATAACAAAGCGAGGTTAAGAGCATGGCAAAAGGAAAGACGAATCTTGTGATCGTCGAATCTCCGGCCAAGGCCAGAACTATAGAAAAGTATCTTGGACGTGACTACAAGGTCGTGGCCTCCATGGGCCACCTCAGGGACCTGCCGAAAAGCACCCTGGGCGTGGACGTGGAGCACGATTTCAAACCGGAGTATATCCCCGTAAAGGGCAGAGAGGAGATAATAGCCGAGCTGCAGCAATCCGCCGACGCGGCGGAAACCGTGTATCTGGCAACCGACCCTGACCGCGAGGGCGAGGCAATCTCCTGGCACCTCAAGGAGCTTTTGAAACTCCCTGACAGCAGGGCTCGGCGCGTTACCTTTAACGAAATAACCAAAAAGGTCGTAACAGAGAGTATACAATCCCCCCGCGACATTGACCAGGACCTTGTCAACGCACAGCAGGCACGGCGGATACTCGACCGGCTGGTCGGCTACAAGCTCTCCCCGCTGCTCTGGCACAAGCTGAAAAAGCCCAAGCTCTCGGCTGGGCGCGTTCAGTCGGTGGCAACACGCATGGTTGTGGACAGGGAAAACGAGATACGGCAGTTTAAGCCCGAGGAATACTGGCTGCTCGACGCGCACCTCAAGCACCAGAGCTCCGTCAACGGATTTATTGCCCGCTATCACGGCAGCGGCGGCAAAAAGCGAGAGCTCCACTCCCAGCAGGAGGTTGACGCGGTGCTCGCCGACGTAAAGGACAAAAGCTTTACGATAAGCTCTGTCAAGCGCAGCGACAAGCAGCGAAGTCCCTCCCCCCCGTTTATTACCTCCACGCTGCAGCAGGAGGCATCCCGCCGCTTAGGCATGACGCCGGCACGCACCATGAGCGTGGCCCAGCAGCTGTATGAGGGCGTGGACATCTCCGGCCACGGTACCGTGGGTCTTATCACCTACATGCGAACCGACTCCCTCAGATTGTCGGACGAGGCCCTGGCCGCAGCCAAAAGCTTCATAACCGCCCGCTACGGCCCTGAATACTACCCCGGCAAGCCGCGCACCTTCAAGACCAAATCAGGCGCGCAGGACGCTCACGAGGCCATACGCCCTTCAAACGTGGAGCTGAGCCCCGACGTTGTGAAATCTGACCTCAGCGGCGACCAATACAGACTCTACCGTCTAATCTGGGGCCGCTTCACCGCGTGCCAGATGGCAAACGCGGTTTATGACAACGTGGTTATGGACGCCGAGTGCACCGGCCACGTTTTCCGCGCAAACTACTCCGAGCTGAAGTTCGCTGGCTTTACGGCGGTTTATGAGGAGGGCAAGGACGAAGAGAGCGACGAGGTGCGCCGCCCACTGCCTTACCTGTCCGAAGGCGAGACGGTAGATGCCGAGCGCTTTGACAGTGAGCAACGCTTTACCCAGCCTCCGCCCCGCTATACTGAGGCCACGCTGGTGCGCGCCATGGAAGAAAAGGGAATAGGCCGTCCATCGACCTACGCGCCGACTATAAGCACAATTGCCGCACGCGAGTATGTGGTCAAGGAAGGAAGGTATCTGCGTCCGACGCCTCTGGGCGAGGTTGTCACCAAGCTAATGGAGGACTATTTCCAGGATATAGTCGACTTGAAATTTACAGCCGGTATGGAGGACCGCCTTGACGAAATCGAGGCCGGACGTCAGGAGTGGAAAAACGTCCTGCACGAATTTTATGGTGGCTTCGCCGGCGAGCTGGACACTGCGGAACAGGCACTCGACGGCGTGAGAATAAAGATTCCTGATGAGGAGTCGGACGAGGTCTGCGATGTATGCGGTCGCAAGAT
>CATJWG010000192.1 GCA_949744165.1 uncultured Eubacteriales bacterium
GGCAATGGTTATGGGGTAATAGGAGCTGATATGCTGCTCGACTATCTGCTCGACATAGCTCTCGGCCAGGGCGCTTTTTTCGGATATGGCGCGGATTATCTCCCTGTCATAGTAGGCCACGCCGAGAATCTCGGCTAAACGTTTGCCAAGCTCGCGGCCTCCGCTGCCAAACTGGCGGCTGACGGTAATGATTTTATTCATATTGTTAAACTCCCTCCTTGGGCTGCTTAAAAACTCACAGCTTTTCTATTTACCCGTATTTTAGCACGTATTTTTTTCCGGCGCAAGTAAAAATGTTAAAATCCGCGGACAAAAAACCCGCGGATTTTGTGCTTATTGGTGAGACTGCTTACCTGACGGGGCAGGAGAGTCGTTTGCGCTGTTTTGGGCAGAGCGGGGAATCAGGCTTCCGGCAAAGCGGCTTTCACCGTTGTGCTTTACGTCGATATAGCCGATGATGCTGAACACCAGAGCGCCAATGAAGTTGACGAACATGTCCTCCATCGTGTCGTACAGGCCGATGTCGAGATAGCCGCCGAGTCCGAGCTCCTGCCCGTTTACAGACACCTCGGTTATGCCGGAAATCATAATGGGGATGTTGCTGTTTGTCGGGTCAAGGCTGACGCTTGAAAAGGCGCTCAAAACGGTGTCCTTTTGCATATCGGTGTGGAAAATATAATCCATGCCAAACTCGAAGAACTCCCAGATAACACCTATGGTCATAGAAAAGCAAAACGCGCATATCGCCAAAAACAGCGGCGAGAGCTCAAAGCGGATGCTGCGGCTGCGGTTGAGAATCTCCACCATGGAAAAGCCGACGGCAGCACACAGAAAGCCCCAAGTCGTATGCAGCAGTGTGTCCCAATATTCAAAATTGACGTAGTAGTTGCTGAGCTCGCCCAAAATCTCAGCGGCAAAGATGAAAAGGAGGATGATAATCTCCAACGCTGAGGGCAACTCAATCGAAAAGCGGTCCTGAATAAAGGCTGGCACGAGAAACAGCACCAGCACAAGCACACAGATAAAGGCACTGTCATAGTCCCCGTTCAGGCACGAGAGCACCAGAGCGGCAATGACGATAAGGCGCAGAACCGCGTAGACAATGAGCACGGAGCGCTTTTCGCGCCAGAGCATTTTCAGTGCGATTACCCAGTTTTTGAATTTTTTTATCATGTATCTCTCCTTTTCAGACGCGGAAGAACGTATATAAGCGCGTACAGCGGCGTGACAAAGACGGCCGCACCGATGACGTCGAGCACGGAGTGCTGCTTTATCAGCACCGTGGACGCGCAGATGAAAAGCGACAGAATCAGCGAGGGGACGCGAAGCCGGCTCATTTCCACGCTTTTGAAAGCAGCGAAAACGGCCGCGGCACAGCCAATAACGTGCATACTCGGAAAGACATTTGTGTTTGTGTCCGCGGCATAGATGAGTGAAATAAGTTGGGTGAATACATTGTCCTGTACAAAAACCGTGGGGCGCAGGTCCTGGCCATTGGGTACGAGCAGGCAGAACAGCAGCGCGGCGGTAAAACCGGCCATGATAAAATACATGTAACGCAGAAAATTCTCTCTGTCGCGCAGCATAAGAAAGATTCCCGTGCCTATGAGATATGGGTACCACATACAATAGGGAAGCACGAACGCGGGAACAAAGGGAATGTAATCGTCCAGCAGAGTGTACGACACCCAGTAGTCCGCGTCCGAAGGGACAAGCGCCTCGACCGTGAAGAACATCAGCATGAAAATAGGCACGTATAGGGCAAGGTATGCGTGGGGATTTAGGCGGAGAAAGCGCCTAAGAGATTTTATTGCCTTCATAAAAAGCATCTCCAAAATTCCCAAATGCGGGGAAATTCATAGACGCATTATATCACCGGGCGCTAAAACGGTAAAGCAAAGGGGGAAGAAATTCGCAAATTGTTAATAAACTCAAGCCTGGGCGTGCTCCGTGGCAGCCCATGCGGAAACAAACTCCCGAGCGGCCTCGATAACTCTTTTTCCACTTTGCAGCTTCAGGCTCAGCGCGGGCTGAGCGCCGGCCTCAACCTTGACGCGCCCTTTAAATTTAGGCATGGCATACAGCTCGGACACACGCGCCATGTCGAAACTTTCTAACTTGAAGCGCAGCAGGCCGTTTTTCTGGGCTATCTCGCTTATGCCGGCGCGGGTGGCCTCGCCGCGCAGAAGAGCCACATGCACCAGGCTATTTACGCTCGGGGGAGGGTCGCCAAAGCGGTCGATAAGCTCGTCTGTCAGGTCGTCGGCCTCGGCCTCGCTGCGTATCATCGCTATGCGGCGGTAGAGGTCCATCCTCTGCTCGGGGGAGCGGACGTAACGCTCGGGTATGTTTGCCGACACGGCCAGGTCCGCCGAGCACTGCGCGCGCACCTCCACCCTCTCGCCGCGCTCCTCCAAAACGGCCTCCTCAAGCAGCTTGAGGTACATGTCGTAGCCCACATCAATCATGTGCCCCGACTGCTCCGCACCGAGAAGGTTTCCCGCGCCGCGTATCTCAAGGTCGCGCATGGCTATGCGAAAGCCGGAGTTGAACTCGGCAAACTCGCGTATGGCGGAAAGGCGCTTTTCGGCAATCTCGCTGAGCACCTTGTCCCGCCGGAAGGTCAGATAGGCGCTGGCACGGCGGTTGGAGCGGCCGACACGGCCGCGTATCTGGTGAAGCTGGGCCAGGCCCAGCCGGTCCGCGTCCTCAATTATCAGAGTGTTGACGTTGGGGATATCAATGCCGGTCTCGATTATCGTCGTGCAGACAAGCACCTGTGTTTCGCCTGTGGACACGCTCTCCATCACACTGGAGAGCGTGTCCTCGTCCATCTTGCCGTGGGCCACGGAGACGCTCACCTCAGGCAGAAGCTTGAGTATGCGCGCGGCGGTACGCTCGATGTTCTCCACGCGGTTGTGCAGGTAGTAGACCTGGCCGCCGCGCTGAACCTCGCGGCGTATGGCGTCGCACACCACGTCCCAGTCGTGCTCCATGACGTAGGTCTGAACGGGTAGGCGGTCCTGGGGCGGCTCCTCGAGCGTGGACATGTCGCGCAGGCCGCTCATGGCCATGTTGAGCGTGCGCGGGATAGGCGTAGCCGAGAGCGTGAGCACGTCCACGCCGCGGCTCATCTCCTTTAGCCGCTCCTTGTGGCTGACGCCGAAGCGCTGCTCCTCATCCACGACCAGAAGTCCGAGATCCTTGAAAACGATATCCTTTTGTATAAGCCGGTGCGTGCCTATTACAATGTCGGCGCTGCCGTCGGACAGGGCGCGCAGCGTGGCCTTGACCTGCGCGGGGGTGCGGAAGCGCGAGAGCAGCTCTATCTTCACGGGATAGCCGAAAAAGCGCTGCATCGCGGTCTGATAGTGCTGCTGGGCCAGCACGGTGGTCGGCACTAAAATAGCCGCCTGCTTGCCGTCAAGCACGCACTTCATCACTGCGCGCAGGGCCACCTCGGTTTTGCCGTAGCCCACGTCGCCGCACAGCAGGCGGTCCATGGGCACGCTGCTTTCCATATCGCGCTTTATGTCTGCGATGCAGCGCAGCTGGTCGTCCGTCTCCTGATAGCCGAAGCTGTCCTCAAACTGGCTCTGCCAGTCCGAGTCGGGGGCGAAGGCGTGGCCCGGCAGGCGCTTTCGCTCGGCGTAGAGCTTTATCAGCTCACCGGCCAGCTCCTTTGCCGCGGCCTTTGCCCGCGACTTGGTCCGCGCCCACTCCGTGCCGCCCATTTTTGACAGCTTTACGGGACGCTCCTCACCGCCGCCAATGTACTTCGACACCAGGTCGAGCTGCGTGGCGGGCACGTACAGGCTGTCGGTGCCGGCGTAGCATATCTTAATGTAGTCCTTCTCCGCGCCGTCAACCTTCATTTTCATGACGCCGGCGAAGCGGCCGATGCCATGGTGCTCATGCACGACAAGGTCGCCCACGGAAAGATCTGCGCAGGACTCCAGCGCACGGCGGTTGGACACGGCTTTTTTGCGTTTTGACTTTCGGAAGCCTCCGTGGAGAAGCTGCGCGTCCGTAAGTACGGCAAGGCGGCTGACTGGGTACTCAAAGCCTCCGGACAGTGCACCGGGCGCTATCACGCACTCGCCCTCAGCAAAGGAAGCGTCGAGGCTGGCTATTATGCGAGTATCCACACCGTTTCTCGAGAAGAACTCAGCCAGCAGAGGGCATCTCCGCTCGTCTGAAGCGAGCACGACGACTGTACAGCCGGAGGACAGGTAATGCTGCACGTCCTCTGCCGCGGTCTCCATGCTCCCGCCGTAAGACGGAAGCTGCTTTGCCGTTATGCTCACGGCCGAGCGCGGCTCCGGCAGGCAGCGGCCCTGAACAAAACTCTCGCCCATGACGAGCGGGTGCTCGCAAAGGCGTGCGGCCGCTTCGGCGTAGCTTATGCGGAAATCCACCTGTCCGGGGATGAGGCTGCCGCTTTGCAGCAGTGTGCGTATATCCTCTCCGAGCAGCTTTGCCTGCTCGGTGGTAAGCTTGGCGGCCTTTGCCGGCTGGTCAATGAAAACAAGCGCGCCGTCCGGTATGTAGTCCAGCGCGCAGGAAAATTCCGGGTAAATAAGGCCCATATAGCGATCCGCATCTGATAATATGCGTGCTTCCCGCAGCTTTTCAGCGTCAGCGCGCAGGTTTTCGCATAAGCGGCGGTTCTCTGCCTTCTGACTGCGCGCGGCGCGGACAGCGGCTGAGGTCAGCTCATCGGCCAAGGAATTTTCTCCTCCTGCGTGCAGAGATGGGAGGGTTTCAGCCGCTGGCAGTATTCGGCAGAAGGAAAGATTTTCAATGCGACGCTGGCTGTCCAGGTCGAAAAAGCCCATGGAGTTAACCTCGTCGCCCCAGTACTCAACGCGCACAGGGTTTTCGTAGGCGGGGGAGAAGAAGTCGAGTATGCCGCCGCGGCGGGAATACTGCCCGGGACCTTCAACCTGTAAACGGTGAACATAGCCGCAGCGAAGAAGGGCGTGTTCGGCCCGCTCAAGCGGACAGTCCTCCCCGTCGGCAATGGTGAAAGCCGCCGCGCGCAGGGCATCGGGCGGTATGCTGCGCTGCAGCGCGGCCGCAGCCGAACACACGCATACCTGTGCGCCGGAGAGCAGCGCGTCAAGCGCGGCTATGCGTTTTTGCTCTGATTGGCGCGTGACGCCGTCGGCGGCGTAAAAGGTAAAGTCTCTCGACGTGAGCAGCACGGCCTGGCCAAGCAGTGCACAGAGGTCCCTGTGCATAATCTCAGCAGACTGCTCGTCGGCGCACAGTACGAAAAGCGGCATTTCGAGCTGTTTTTTCAAACCCGCGGCGAGCTGCGCGCGCGCGGCTGGTCCCACACCGCTTGCCAGCACTGGAGACGCGCCCGAGTCCAGAGCGCGGAGTATCTCCGCTGTTTCACTTGTCCAGAATTTGCTGAGCATAAAAACTCCCCCGCGAGAAATATTTGAAAGCAGTATTAGCCAAGACTTCCGTGTCAGGGAAGTCTTGGCTAATACATTTTAGCATGTTTCGAGCGCAAAATCAACAGAAAGCTGGCAACCGGATTAGTCAAAGCAGTGGCCTTTCAGGTTAGCGCTTTGACTATATTTTCCGCCTTAAACGTCCTATAACGAATACTACAGGAGGCAGAACTACAGCGAAGAGGAAGTTCAGCAGCGGCATTATGACTTCTGTGAATTTCTCCAGCGACACCGCGTCCTTTGCCATTGCAAGTCCTGCGGCCAAGGCCAGTGCGGCGCAAACGGGTGTCAGCCAGCGCCCGCGGCCAAGCTCTGTCATCTTTGGCTTTTCCTCGCCGGGTTCGATTCCGAAGCTCATGCGAAGATTCTTTGATGCCGTGTACAGTAACAGGGATATCAGCACAAAGTCGGAGAACACCCACATCGCCACGACGATGGCGTCAATGCGCTCGACTGCGTTGAAGATTGTCACGTCGCGCACAAGCGCGAAAAAGGGGTTTCTAAGCCGCGCGGTCATCTCCGCGCCAAAAACGCCTATGGTAGTCACGCACAGAAGCTCTGCCACCGCCAGTGCGGCAAGCAGCCAGCCCGTCAGTCCCGAGAGCTTTATCTCCCCCTCTGTCTGGTCAGTTACAAAAGCGAGATAAACGCATATGCTCATGGGGCCGAACACACTGAAGCTGCCGTACAGTACGTCCAGCTCGTTTGACGGGGTGACCTGCCACATGCCCGCAAGGCGCACATCCGGCAGAGAGAAGGCGAAAACCACCAGCATTACCGCCAGCAGCACGGGACGGAACAGCATCGCTGAGCGGGCAAGGGCCTTTAGCTGTCCCATTGCTGCGGGCAGGCAGGCCAGCACCATCACCACCACGAAAAGCGACGGTCCGCTGCCGGGATATATCGTACCTATGAAACGGTCGGCGCCACTGCGCAGGATAAAAGCCGCCAAAAACACGAACCAAAATGCGTAAACCGCCAGCACTATACGTCCGAGAACGCTGCCGAGCGCGTCCTTGAGCACCGAGCCGAGGCCGCGTCCACCCTTTGAACCTACGAGCAGGTACGCAAAGAAAAACATGAGCGCCAGCGGAGCGGCCGCCAGGAGCACGGACAGCCAGGCGCTTCCGCCGGCAGCCTCCGCCGTCTTTGCCGGCACACGCCGGATGAGCGGGGAGAGCTGGCACATAAAGGCCGCGGCGAAAAGCTGCTTTGCGCTTATTTTGTCATTGGCCGGAATCACCGAATTCCCCCTCTCCATCAACGCTTACCGAGCTTTTCAAATCAGAGGTGCGGCCGACCTTGGCGCTTACGTTCACGTGGAAATCCACGTTACCCAAAAGCTCGTTCCAGGACTGCGGCATGGCGTCGAAACGCTGAGCGTCTCTATCGCGCAGCATGTCTCCTAAACCGAGAAAGTCCGCCCGAAACTGGTTTTCCATGCTCAGCAGATTGGTAAAGCGTCGCTCCAGCTCCTGTGAAAGCAAGCGGCCGAAAAGGTCGAGCAGCTCGTGGTCCGCCGTGTCGTGGTATTGGCTGACCTCAATTAACTTAGCACGCGCAGAGACGTTTACATCCACGTAGCCAAGAGAGCCGTCGCCGTTCCACGTGGGCTCGAGCCAGACGTCCGTGCCCTCGAGCGAGAGCGTGATAAGTCCGCCGTCAGCGTCGCTGAGCACTATGGAGCTCATGCCGCTGTCGATGAGCATGGCCGCGCACAGCGCCTCATCGGGCTCGACAAAGCCGACGAGCCGGCCGGCGCGCAGTATGCCGAAGCCATCAGGTACAGCCGTGACCTCAGCTTTTGTGTCGCTTGTGAAGGCGGAGCCCTCGAGCGTGGCGGGCCGCAGCGCACATATAAGCGCCGCACCGTTTTCCGAAAGTGCGCGCGCCGTATCCGCGCAGGTGAATATATGGTTGTCGCCGCGGCGGTTGACGACGTCCTTGAGCGCGGTAAGGGACTGGCCCGTATCATACTGCCCGTCACCGGAGCGGGTCATCAGAGTTTCCGCCTTTTCACCGCGTACGACGAAGAGGCTTATGCCCATCGGCAGGGTTGTTGAGCGTTCGATGTAGTCTAGATAACGCTCTATACCCTGCTCAGCCGCAGCCTGGCCAAAAAGAAAATACTGCGTGTGCGCGTAGAAAAGCTCCTGGCCCGCGGCATAGTCTTGGAGAGAGTTGGCTGCCGTGGCCAGGGACTCGGCATTTCGGGAGAGCAACATACTTTCGCCGCCTTCGTTTCGCTCGCCGGAGGATATGGTCATTCGCACATCCTCTCCGTCTAAGTCAACCCCCACGGCGCGTATGAGCTGAAGCTGTTCAACCTCGCGGTAGTTTGAGTAGATGGTTCCGGCGTGCTCGCACCCCGCCAGGGAGGGGAGCATACATATTATAATTAAAATTAGGATAAGTTTTTTCATAAGACTCCTCCGCAATTTTGCGCCGCGTCAGCTGGCGCGGCAGCCTCGCAGAGTTCACACCCCACGGCGCGAAAAAATTTTAATTTTTTCCGGCAGCGTGTATGTCGGAAAAATACCTTGCGCGAGGTGAGCGCTTCAACCTCTGACACCCCATGCATAAGAGGGTGAGGCGCAGAACTTAGCCAATCCCCTTAAATGGAAGGCTGCCCTGCGTCCTCCCCTTTGATACACTTACTTTTGCCGCCTTCGGTCATAGGTCCGCAGAGACACGGGCCTGTACTTCTCCCGCCAGAGTGGGAATTGCAGGAATACGTTCAGCGAGCCCCAGACTCCCTTCTCGGAGAGCGGCTCGGTGTAGCTCACGCCAAAGGTTTCGATGGAACACAGGTGCCAGACCATAAGCACAAGCGTTAGCATAATCCCAAACATACCCAGCGCGATTGCCATGAGCACCATTACAATTCTTATAATTCTCAGCGCTGCAAGCATGTCCTGTGACGGCTGGGTAAAGCCGCAGATGCCGGCTGTAGCCACGACGATAACTGCCACGGGAGAGACGACGCGCGCCTCTACGGCCGCCTGACCAACGATAAGGGCGCCGATTATTGACAGCGTGTCACCCACAGGGTTCGGCAGTCGCGCTCCGGCTTCCTGAATAAGCTCAAAGGCAACGAGCATGGACAGCATTTCTATTGAGGCGGTGAAGGGTACCTTCTGCTTGGCGTCTATCATGCTGACCATGAGCCTGAATGGTATCATTTCCTGATGATACATTGATATTGCAACCAGCGAGGCGGGCAACAATATGGTAATTACCAGTGACAGCCAACGCAGGATGGTAGGCATGGACGCAGCCATGAAGTGCTGTGAGCGGTCTTCGTTCACGCGCATAAAGTGCGCCATCGGCGCCGGCGTGAGAAAGCCTATGGGCAGGCCGTCGGCAATAAAGCCCACGCGCCCTGAAAGCAGTTCCGCGGCAAATTTGTCCGGCCTTTCGGTGTGAAGGAGCTGAGGAAAAGGCGAGCGCGGTGCATCGGTGACGTACTGCTCAAGGTCGCCGGAGCAGGTCAGCGCGTCGATGTCTATACCATCAAGCCTCTTTTGCAGCTCCTGAATTATTTCCTCATTGGCAATGCCGTTGACATACAGCACCGCCACCTGTGTGGCGCTCTTGCGCCCGACTGTGGTTTGCACGACCTTAAGCTCGGGGTCGTGGAGCTTTCGCCGCACCAGAGAGGTGTTTGTGCGCAGAGTCTCGACAAAGGCATCCTTTGCGCCCTTGACAGTCTTTTCGACTGTCGGCTCGCTTATGCTGCGCGTATTCGAGGTCTTAACCTCAAAGGTCAGCGCCTGGGCCGCGGAGTCGAATACTATCGCGCAGCAGCCCTGAACTACGTCTCCGGCGACCTCGTCCATCGTGCCGCGCCGCTTGACTGAGTAGGAATACACCGCGCCGCGCTCAATAAGTGCCATACACTCCGCCGCGCTGCCAGCCCGCGCCAAATTAGGATTGGTGCTAAGTGGACGTATAACGTCCTCGGATATGCTTGTGCCTGAAACCACCCCGTCGAGCCAGCAAACGGAGACTCCGCTTATCTGTCTGCCCCCCAGCCAGACCTGCCTTGTCTCGAAATCTCCGCAGTCGGCAAAAACTTCTTGCAAATTTTTTTCGTTAACCGGCATGTCATAGCGGACATCTTCCCGCGGATGCGTGCGCCCGCCGCGCCGTTTAAATATACTATTTATTGACATGTAGGTATTTTGCCCGATTAAGCATACAATATGTAGTGTCCGCAAAAAAAGTCAAAAAAAGATTCAAAAAAGTGTTGACAAAAGGGGAAGTACGTGGTATATTAACAAAGCTGTCAGCGAGAGCGACAGCGAAGGACGAAACGGAGCGGGCTTGAGAGCGAGCGAAGAGGAGTTCGAGTGCACCTTGAAAATTAAACATTGTAAGGCATTGAATCTGAGTAAGATTTAATGAAGCTTATGCAAATAAGCACCAGCAGAAAAGGGCTTTTTAACTTGAGGAAACAAGTAAAAATTCCATTTGAGATTGAAGCTGAGAGATAGTTTTCAATGAAGGTTGTATCTGCTTTTGGTTAAGCAGTTATGATACGATATATTGAGAGTTTGATCCTGGCTCAGGACAAACGCTGGCGGCGTGCCTAACACATGCAAGTCGAACGAAGCACGTCCCTCGAGGCCTTCGGGCGGAGAGGGGCATGACTTAGTGGCGGACGGGTGAGTA
>CATJWG010000193.1 GCA_949744165.1 uncultured Eubacteriales bacterium
TCGTGTGTGCTAAACTTGATACATCAAGTTTCATCTGGACTTGATTCCTCCTTTGGTTTTTGTTGCGGTTGGCAGACCTCTTCTATTATACCAAAGGAGTATATTTTTTCTTGGCATAGCTAAAGCTTTGGGCAGCCTCCGGCACAGCCAGTGGTTTTCAGCTGCCAAAAATCCGCTCGCGCCCGCAGTTCGGGCACGAGCGGATTGCTTTACTTATTACCGTTCCGTCATTTAGCGCCAGCAGATTTCATTCTTCGGATACATTCCAAAGCACTTTTTCAATCCGCAATACTCCTGTAGCCGTTGAAAATGCTTCTCGGCAGCTCAGCAACAAGCTCCTCCATTGTCCATGGCTCGCTGCCGGGCTTCAGGATGGTATTGCAGATCATGGGCTCCTGGTGGAGCTGAATCTTGTTTCCCGCAAGGGAAAACATGCTTCCACTTATTTCTACGCCGTAGTCAGAGCTCAAATATATGAGAAACGGCACGATTTTCTCCGGCAGCGGCGTGTTTTCATATTTGGGGGTTGCAATTTTTCCAATCGTAAGCGGAGATGCTTGCGTTTCCTCGACAACCTCCATTTCATATGAAGCCCGCGTACGTGCAAATGGGCTGAACGCATTACAGGTAATGCCATATTCACGCAGCTCCATCGCCGCCGCGCGCGTTAGTCCCACAACGCCCGCGTTGGCTGCACAGTATTCCGCGTGCTTTAAAACATCCCCCATGAAAGCGCGGCTGGAAGCGTTAATAATCCTCCCGTATCCCTGCTCCTTCATGTACGGCACGGCATGGCGCATTGTATTGAAGCAGCCTTTCATTTTCACCCTGATTACGCGGTCCCACAGCTCCTCAGTGATTTTATCTATATCGCTGAAGCCAAACGCCCCCGCGATATTGCAGAGGATATCGATTCTGCCATACGTTTTAACCGCTGTGTCGATAAGCTTCTTCGCTGTGTCAAAATCGGAAATATCGCCGAAAAATGCGGTTGCTTCACCTCCAGCGTCACGAATGGCCTTAGCCGTCGTCTCCGCATCACCGGTGCAAAGCTGCTGTGACTTACGATACCACTCCCGCCTCTCGGGACTCAGTCGCTGAAGCTGCTCGTCCGTAACCATGGCGCTTTTGCTTTCGCCCGGCTTTCGGTTATTTGTCACAACCTTTGCACCAGCAGCCGCAAGGCCGAGAGCCAGCGCGCGTCCAACTCCCTGTCCGGAGCCTGTAACGACCGCCACTTTTCCCTCCAAAAGCTTTTCCATATACCTAAATCTCCTCCTTAGTCTCGTTCTAAAACGGCCCCGCCGACCGTACCAATACGCCGTTCTCTTATTTGTCGGCTACGCGGCTTATCGTTTTTGCGGCTCTGTTTGACAATAGCAGCAAAATTGTGCTGAACAGGCAACAGACAATAAACAGCGCATATGCGCCGCAGTAGCTTCCGCTGATGTCAAATGACCGCGCCGCAAGAAGCGGGCCCATTCCCACTCCGATTGTGAAAAATATGTTCACATATCCCAGGACGCTGCTGAAGCTGTTTCTGCCGAACACATCCGCAACATAGGCCGAGAGGATAACAGTGCCAAACATATTACCCATACCATACAGCACCATTGCAACCGTTGCGGCCGCGCGGCCGTGGGCAAGAAGCAAAATCAGCAGCGAGGTGCACACCGCAGCGCACGTGACGCTTATTGCCGAGGCCGCGCCGCGGCGGTCGTATATCATACCCATCAGGAACTTGGAAGCCGCACACACAAGGCTGTACAGCGAGAGCATGGCCGCGGCAAACGCGGGGGTAAAACCATAGTCCACCTGAAGCATCGACGTCACGCTTTGCTGAACGCCCATGATATAGGTACTGGCAAAAAGTGCGCATAAGCTCAGCAGCCAAAAGCAGGGCATACGCAGCACCTGCCGCAGCGCCACGCCGCCATGCCCGCGCTCTCCCTGCTCCATATCCTTTCCTCCATAGGGCTCCATGCCATAAAGTTCCGGCGGCGGAGAAATAAGCGCGGTCCCCAGCATGGTTATCATAAATATGATAATACCCATATACAGATAAGCGTCACGCCATCCGCTTCGCTCAATTACGAGCCTGACAAGCTGCGCATAAAGCACGGTTCCTGCGCTTGTGCCGATTGATATTATTGAAATTGCCGTTCCGCGTCGGCTGGAAAACCACTGCGTCACCGCGCTTGCCCCGAGATTGCCGTTTACAATCGGGACTATCAGGCTTATCAAAGCGCCGCCAATGTAAAACTGCTCCAGATGATTGCAGCGCGAAAACCAGAAGCAACAGGCAAATCCAAGCACAGCTCCCATTGCGCCGATGCTCCTCACGCTGTTCCGATACCTTGTCAGCAGCCTGCCGACAAAAGGCTGGGAGACTATTCCGCACATGCTCATTATTGTAACATATCCCGCAAACCCTGTCTGCGTAAAGTTCAGTTCCTCTGTCACGGGAAGGTAAAACATGGCAAAAGCTCCTGCAAATCCCCCTCCGGTAGCAACAAGAAAGGCGCCAATCACCGTAAGAAAAGCTCTTTGACGGCTGCTCAGGCTTTGTTTCATGCTCAGCCCCCCAGATTCATATTCCGGCACATTTCCACTGCGCCGGGCTATAAAAAACTCCGGTCTGAAACAAGCTGGACCGGAGTTTTTCAAAAGTTAAAGCGTCTTAATGTATGTTACCGTCACTACGGCTTCCCGTAAGGCCATCAGGGTGCTGATTATGGCGTTCTGTTCCGCTTACATCCCCATTTCCGTCCTTCGGATTAAATCCTCCTGGCAATCCTTGAATACCTCCACAAAGTATGCGGAAAAACCGGCAACACGTACAACAAGATCCTTGTAGTCCTCAGGACGCTCCTGAGCGGCTCTGAGAGTCTTGCTGTCAACGATGTTAAGCTGCATCTCCATTCCTCCACGGTCAAAATAGGTCTGCATGACCGCCTTTAGCTTGGCCGTGCCCTCCTCCCCGCTGAGCGCGGTGGGGTGAAACTTCATATTCAGCAGCGTGCCGTTTCCGAACTTTGTCTGGTCAAAGTTCAGAACGGAGTTAAGACAGGCAATAGGCCCGTTTTTGTCCATTCCCTGCACAGGGGAAATTCCGTCAGACAACGGAGTGCCGGCCTTGCGTCCGTCCGGAGTCGCCCACGTGGTACGGCCCATAATCGTGTTCATGGTCACAGGATACATTCCAGCCGACCAGCGTCCGCGTGGGCCGGTGGCGCTGTTTATCACGTCGGCATAGGTTTCAGCCACAAACTGAACATACTTGTCGGCCTCCTCGTCCCCGTTTCCAAAATGCGGCACCTCATTGACGACAATCTGGTGCAGTTCCTCATATCCCTCCCAGTTGGCCATCACGGCGTCATACAGCTCACGCGTAGTGCAAAGCTTCTTCCTAAAGCACATGTAGTCGATTACGTTCAGGCTGTCGGCGACGTTGCCCAAGCCAATAGCGGAGTTGCCTGTGGCATTATACTTTGCCCCGCCCCACATAACATCCTTTCCGCTCTCCATACAGCCGTCATACATGCAGGACACCATCGGCAGCGGCATCTGATACCGTGCTATAGATTCCCAGATTGTCTGACAGCCCACATGCCAGCGGGCAAAGTGCTCAATTTGCTGCTTCACAGCGTCTACAACCTGCTCCATACTGGTCATCTCATAGAGATAGCCCGTCTGCAGTCCGGTGTGCTCCCTGACTTTTCCGTCCTTGCCCGGCATGGGGTTTGTTCCGTTGTTGATTGCCTGCAAAATGCAGCCGACGAGGTTGATGTACGACTCACAGCCCGTACCTCCCGGCTGCGCCCATTCGTCGCCGCAGCCTGTTGGCTCCACGCAGCCGATGAGACAGTAGTTGCGTGCGCTCTCAAGCGGGAGTCCACGCTTCATCAGCGCGGGGATAATCACGTCATCGCTCTCAAATGTCGGCACGCCGCCGGCGCGCTTGGTCGTTTCTATCGCCAGCTCCCAGAGGTCTGCGGGGGTGTTCTTGTGGATACGCAGCGACTGAGGCGGAGTGTGCAGCAGCAGGCGTCCGGCACACTGGAGCATCATATATGTCACGGGGTTGGTCGCGTCGTTTCCTTCCTTGTCCACGCCTCCCATTGTCATCATAAAGCCGCTGGTATAGCCTGGGTTGGCAATCGTCGCGGGGTCATAGCGTATCATCTTGTTTGGCTCGGCCACCTTCAGATAGAACAGGTCCATAAGCTCCTGGGCCTTTTCGGGCGTTATACGGCCCGCCTTCAGGTCAGCATCATAGTACTTACCGAGATACTGGTCCACTCGGCCGAAGCTTATGCCGTGCTGCTGTCCGTCCAGACACATGGCCAGATGGTACAGGTACAAGCACTGCAAAGCGTCGTGGAAGCTGCGGCAGGGATTTTCCATAATCCACTCAAGGCGTTCAGCCATATCCAGCAGCTCCGTACGGCGCTCAGGATTAGCCTCGAGCTCCGCCAGACGCCGGCACTCTTTTCCATAGCGCTTGGACCAGACGATTATACCGCCGGTGACAATGGATACCGCGCGATAGAAATTATAGCGCTCATTGTCCTGGCCCATGATGCCGCTGTTTTCCAGCTCGGCCATCTTCTCCTCCGCCTCACGCTTCACCGCTCCAAAGCCCTTGGTGCACGCTTTGTCGTAATTCGTACAGAAATGCCCCACGGGCGTGTTGGCGTTCTGGTTAAGCACGTACATCAGCACACCGTTTCCTGCCATTTTGCGATAGCCTCTGGGAATGTAAGCGTCAAACATGGCCGACATATTATTGTGCAGCCAGAATTCCTTTTTGCTGAGAATATATGCCTTATCCTCCTCCGAGACAATATACGGGTCAGATTCGCGGGCTCCCGGGTCACCGTTTTCGAGCTCGTCAACCAGCCATGCAAAGTTCGTCTCAGGATACAGCGCGCTGGCACGGTAAGAGCTGCCCTGCTCTCCGACGATAAGCTCATCCTCATTTATCAGCACCGGCATATTCTCAAAGAGGTTTCTCAGATTTTTCGCCCTTTTCAAAATGCCGGTAAGCTCCATGTTGTTCATGTAAAAATCCGTTATCAGGCGGAACCTGGCTGTACACAGATGCGGCACTGTATTGCGGTATCGCTCACGCATTTTTGCAACGCGCGGGGTAATTTCTCTCCATTCAACCATAAAGAACCTTCCTTTCCTTCAGAAGCACAATATGTGTCAGCTCAGTGAATCATGGCCTGCAGGCCATGGTCGAACATCAGCTCAAGATACTTTTGCATCTGCCCATCGTCCGGCGGCAGCACATCCGCCGGCATCGGGTCGGGACGCTGAATGCGTTCATACTTAGATGCCCCCATGTGGTGGAAAGGCAGAAGCTGAACCACCGTCACCGCCTCGCCAAGCTCAGCGCAGAAGCTGGCTGTAGCATTGAGGTTTTCAATGCTGTCATTAAAGCCCGGAATAACCGGAATGCGCACCTGCAGCTTTCCGCCGTTCGCAGCAATCCGGCGCGCGTTCTCCAGAATCTGCTCATTAGGCACGCCTGTAACACGCTCATGCTCGGCGCTGTCCATGTGTTTGAGGTCATACAGGAATAAATCCGTGCAGGGCAACGCATGCTCAACAGCCTTCCAGGGGGCAAATCCGGTGGTATCCAGCGCGGTATGTATGCCATCAGCCTTTACCGTTCGCAGGAGCTCAACCGTAAATTCCTCCTGGCTGAGCGCCTCGCCGCCGGAGACCGTAACCCCGCCGCCGCTGCTTCGTAGGAAGTCATAGTCCTTGCGGAGAATCTGCATGACCTCCTCCACGGTATAGTCCTTCCCGCATACGCTCAACGCCTCGGCAAAGCATTGCTGCGTGCAGGCAAAGCACTGCGCACAGCTCTCGCTGTGCCATCGGACCTTGTGTATCAGTCCGCCGGCAGCGCTTTCCTCAGCTCCCTGCTCCAAAGCGCCCGCAGGGCATACCTTCATGCATTCCCCGCAGGTCTCGACGCCTGTACAGCGCGTGGAGGCATAGCTCATCTGACTGTGAAAGGACTGTGACTCCGGACTGTGGCACCATGGGCAGCGCAGCGGACAGCCCTTGAGATACACCGTGGTTCTCACGCCCGGCCCGTCATGCACCGAAAAGCCCTGAATATCATATATTTTCCCTTTTAAGCCTGTCTTGCTCATAGCACATCCCTTTACACGCCTGTCTCCCCACACGGGTTTCAGACAGTCAATTCGTTTCTTGAAATAATATCATTCTGCAGGTCTCGTCCCAACTCTACAAAGTAGGCTGAGTAGCCCGCAATTCTCACAACAAGGTCACGGTATTTTTCCGGTTCCGCCTGCGCCTTTTTCAGCGTCTCGGTATCCACCACATTGTACTGGATTTCCATGCCGCCCTTGCGGAAATATTCCTTCGTAACCTCTCCCAGCTTCTTTATGCCCTCGTCATTGCTCAGCACGGAGGGGTGCATTCTCATATTAAGCGCAATACCGCCCATAAAACAACCGTGGTCATAGCAACAGGAGCTGTTAAAAATCTGGAGCGGGCCGCTCTTATCGCGGCTCTGTCCCGGAGAAGCGGCGTCGGCTATCGGCTCGGGATACTTGCGTCCGTCCGGCGTACCCCAAGTCAATCTGCCCTGGTTTACATGGTCCGAAGCGCCGTAGAGTCCGGCCTTATACACCCTGCTGCGCGTGGTGTACATCTGTTTGCAGATGTCGCGGTAGAGGTCCACGCACCATTTCATCTCTATGTCCGCATAGGGGTCGTTGTTTCCGAAGTGAGGTACCTGGGCCAAAATCTTCTGGCGGAGCTGCTCATATCCTTCCCAGTTGGCCATCGTGGCGTCATACAACTCGCGTGTGGTACAGAGCTTCTTGTCAAAGCACATGTACTTTATTGTCGTCAGGGAGTCGGCCACGGTGGCAAGGCCGGTGGCCGTGCCTCCGAAGGAGTTGTATTTCGCGCCTCCACGCACGACATCCTTGCCCTTTTCCATGCACCCTTCTATGGACAGGGACAGCACGCTTTCCGGAGCAAAGAACTTGTTGAGATGCTCGGCATAGTTCTGAGTCGTCACAAACAGGCGCATAATGTGCGTGGCCATCTGCTTGACCGCGTCGCGCACCTGCTCAATGCACGTCATGTCATACAAAAAGCCCGTGTGCAGGCTCGACTGCTCGCCGTTGAGCGGATTTTTTCCGTCGTTGATAGCCATATCCATGATGCTTCCCCACCAGACAGAAGCGTGGGGCGGGTAATTCCCGTTCGGCGCGGGATAGTCATTGCCGCAGCCGACAATCTCCTGGCAGCCGATGCAGCCGTAATCGCGCGCGTCGCGCAGGCTGTAGCCGCACTCCTTGACCATCATCGGGATAACGAGCTCATCGTTATAGTAAAGCGGCAGTCCGCCAACAAGACGCGATGTCGCCAGTGCGCATTCCCACAACTCCTGTGGCGTTTTGCTGTTCGTGCGGAAAACTACGGTGGGGTCGTGCAGCTTCAGACGGCCTATGGTCTCAAAAATCATAAAGGTAACAGGGTTGCTCGCATCCTCCCCTGTGTCGGGGTCAACGCCGCCGACGGTTACATTCTGATAGGTGTTGCCGACGCCGACAGTATCCTTGAGCTTTATCGGCGCGCCGCCGTAGAAGCAGTTGAGCTTCAGGAAGAAAGCGTCAACAATTTCCTGAGCCTCATCCATCGTGATGCTTCCGGAATCCAAATCCTTCTTCAGATACGGCCAGGTGTACTGGTCAAAGCGTCCTATGGAGGGGCTTGGAGTACGGTCATATATTTGAATCATGACCTGATACATCATGATGCCCTGTACGGCGTCGCGGAAGTTTCTTGCGGGGTTCTCGCTCATCCACGCGAGCGTCTCCGCCATCTTCTCCAGCTCCGCTTTGCGCTTTGCGTCCGAGCACTCCGATGCCATAGCCGCGCATTTCTCAGAATAGCGCTTGACAAGAATGGTGGCTCCTTCACAGGTTATTACCTCTGCCTTGTAGAACAGGTACTTTTCCAAGTCCTCGCCCATCAGATTATCCCTATGAGCGTCAATCCATGCCTGAGCCTCAGCCTTGAGTGCGGCATAGCCTTTTGTTATAATGCGGTTATATCCAGCGATAAGATGTCCCGCAGGCAGTCCGTTAAGACTGTTGCCGCCTTCAACATAGCTGCTTACGCCAAGCCGCTGAAGCTCCTCGAAACATTCCGGCTGCCAAGCGTCAGCCATCGTGCCAACCTTGCGGAAGGCCCAGTAATCCCTGACGGACTTGAGGTATTCATAATCCTCTGGGCTCATGACGTATTTGATATCCTCGGAGTCCGGATTGTGGTACAGTCCGTCCCCGCGCAAATCCCATACGCCAGCCTCGATGGCGTCAACAACCCAATCCGTTCCGCTCCACTCCGGATAGGACGGACTGCTGAACAAATGCGGTCCCTTGTTTCCGACAATAATCTCATCATCGTCAACAATCAGAGTCATCTTTTCACACAGGTCCCTGAAAAAAAGCGGCCTTCTGATATCAGGAATCACATTTTCATTCTTCTTTGTACTCTCTGTTAAAATTCTCACACGCTCCGCGTCATACTGAAGAACGCGGTCACGGATTCGCTCTCTCAGTCTGAGAATACGTTCTGAAGCAGGCTTAAACTGATACATAGCCATCCTTTCCGCATAAAAAACACCAGAATTAACGGCGTTCTTCACGCTGCATCAAAATAATTTACAAAAGCTTAGAGGTTCTTATAGCGCTCCATGCTGTAATGGTAGATTTCATCCTCAAAAGCATAGAACACATCTGGGCGCGTTCCCGTCGGCTTTATAACCACGCCGGCCCCCTCACAGGTATGTGCGCCATATTTATCGACAATCTCACGGGCATAGGCTCTTACATCCTCGACCTTTGTATCGGGGTCGTACATGATGTACGGGTCCGGAGTGAAAATCGGGGAAGTCTTTGCACCGTATTTGTCTAAAATCATACGGATATCATTGATAGTCTGAATCTCCAGTACGTCTGCCTTGATGTCGTTGACAATGTAAGGCATAAACGCCTCCATCATGCCGCAACAGTGGAGCATATAGCCGCAGCCCGCCGCATGCACCGCGTCGGCCAACGCCACGGCGGAGTCAAGCAGTGTATTTTCAAAGACCTCGTTTGAGAAAAACTGTGATTTCGCATTTGCCCAGTCATCGTTGTGGCAGGCAAAATCCAGATGGTACGCGTCGTTCAGGTGATTGAACACCTCAATCTTATATTCGCCGTTGCGGTCAAAAAACTCCTTGCAGGCTTCCTGCTCCAGCAGAATATCGCAAAGTCCTTGCTCAAAGCCCTCCGACATGTGCAGGCGCTCAAAATTACCGTTTCCCAGACGGATGCCGAGCGCCATGGCGTTGTTCCTTTCAAATTTGGCGGCCTCACCCTTCCAGTCAACCCTGCTCAAGTCGGGGTATATCATCTTCTCTTTCCACTCGTCAATCTCATCGAAAAGTCCGGGGACTGGAGTTGTGCCCTCCTGCGCGGCCTCATACTTGTACTTCGTTCCAAACCAGTCCACGCCGTCTCTGTCCATATCCGGCGGGATGTCCTCAAACACGCGGCACAACGGCCACTGGGTGGACTGAAAAATCGCAGGCATCCACATTGGCTTTTCATGGCGAAACACACGCATGATATTCTCCCTTGGCGTAATCGGGTAATCACGCTCGGCGGGCGGCATGTAGGGCTGCATAAGCGGAATCCGGAATGTCTTATTTGAACTCATATCGAATACTCCTCCTTTAACCTTTATACATAACCTTCGGCAGCCAAGTACACAGAGACGGAAAAGCTATAAGAACAAAGGTAACAACAGAGGTTGCAATAACGAAAGGCCAAACGCCCCTGAAAAGCCTTGCAAGCGGTGCTTCATTGTCGTTTATGCAGCCCTTGCACAGGAAAACGCCGTTGCCGACAGGGGGCGTTATACCGCCTATGCCGATTACCATGGAGATTATTACACCGAACCATATGGGGTCATAGCCGAGCATATCCACAACAATGGGAAAGAAAATCGGCATGGTGACAAGCGTCATGGACAGCAGGTCTGTAACCAGACCCAAGAGGAAATAGATAATAAAGATTGCCATCATAATGCCCCATCTCGGGACATCGAGGGCACGCACAAAGTTGCCGAGAGCCACGGGAATAGTCGAAACAGTGAACAGGCGCCCGAAAACGTTGGCGCAGGCCAGAAGCACGAACACCATAGCCTGAAGTCTTACGCCCGCCAGCAGGGATTCCACAAACTTTTTCCAGTTGAGCTTTCTTGTTACGACAGTAACAAGAAGCATGCCGGCTGCGCCGACGGCGCCAGCCTCCGTCGGGGTAAAGAAGCCTGCAAACATACCACCCATGGAGATAAGGAATACAACCAGAATCTCAATGATTCCGCCGTGGATCAGGCCCTTGATACGTACCGACCAAGGCACTCTGTCGTACTTGGTCGCGTAGTCGGGATGCATTCTGCAGACCACCGCAATGGTGACAATATTCGCTAAAGTCAGCAGTATGCCGGGAATTATGCCGGCAATAAACAGGCGGCCGATAGAGGTGTCAGTTGCAAGTCCGTAAATAATGAAGTTTGTGGACGGCGGAATCAAAACAGAGATACCGGCACTCGCCGCGATGGTTGCTCCGGCCAGCTCGGGAGCATAAGAGCGCTTGCGCATCTCAGGATAGGCGATGGCGCACATTGTGGATATGGTGGCTGGAACAGAGCCGCATATGGCTCCGAAGCCGGCGCAGGCAACGGTGGTAGCCATTGCCAATCCGCCGCGGCGGTGACCCAGGAAATTATTCAGCGTGGTAAACAGCGCCCCGCCTATTCCCGAATAGTTGGCCAAAAATCCCATCAGGCCAAACATAGGTCCGACAGTCAGCGTATATGAGCAGAAAGTGTTGTATATCTCGTTGACAACCATTGACGAGGCGACATTGATGTTTTTAATAGCAACAATACCCAGCGCCCCGCAGATAAGCATGGAAAAAGGAATCGGCATACCCAGACACATCAGGACCAGAAAAGAAACCAGGAAAACAATTCCTATAATAATTGGCGACATAAGTTATCCTCCCATATATTTCTGTGAGCTCTATCAGCTTCTTAAATTCGCACGATTTAATCCACGGCCTTGCTCTTATCGGTGAACTTTACATTCTGTCCGCTGATAGCGTTATAGCCGCAGATAATTGTCTTGACAATAATGCAAATGGTGAGAATCGCAAAGCCTATTGCCAGAAGGATATAGAATATGTAAAGGGGCAGCTTCAGGTCCTGCGTATAGTCGCCCGCGGCAAACTGCTTTACGGCTGCGTTTTTGAGCAGATATGTGATAAACACAAATGCGCAGGAGCACACTATATTGACAATAAATACGATGTACTTTGACACTCGCTCGGGCAGAATGTCTATTACGAGCGTCATCTGAATATTGCCGCCGAACCACTCGTTCTGGGCCAGAGCAAGGCTCGCGGTAATAAGCGAAGCATAGCTGACGATTTCTGTGGAGCCGAAAATGGGGGCGTTGAAAAACCGGCGCATAATTATATTTGCGATAATCAGGCACATGTTGAACAAAAGAAACACGCTGGCGACAAGCGATGTCGCTCTCCATACTTTGTCGGCACTGTCAGCAAGTTTTTTCAAGCTGCAAGACTCCTTCCTTTTTGTGGGTGATATTCATATCTCGCGGCCGCTGCTTTACAGTGAACCGCGAGATTATGATTTCGTATCCGGCATTTCACGGCACCGAAAACCTCTCCGTCACCGTGAATTGTCCTCCGTTTTTTATCAGTTGTTAGAGGGGTCCATATCCTCCGGATAACAGGCCTTGTAGTCGTCCCAAGTCATGAGCTCGTTGTACTTATCGGCCAGCTCGCGGACCATTTCCACAGTTCCGGTTCCGTCCACTCCCTGAGCGTCGAGCTCGGCAGCAAGTTCGTCCATCAGGTAACCTCCGGCCTGCTCGAAGTCGGCAAGCATATCGCCCTCAAGATAAGTGCGGTCAGTCTTGCTGGCAAAGGTGATAACACGGTCAACCATAAGGCCGGCATCCTGGTATTTCGTTGTGACCTCCTCAAAGGTGTCTCTGCACGCCTGCATGAACGCCTCCTGCTGGGAAGCGGGCATGGAGTTGAAAACGTCCTTATTCATCGCATAGAAGGAGGGGTTGGAGCTCAGCGGAGTAACAAGCGCGTAGGTTCCGACCTCCTCAAGGTTCTGGAAAGCGCAGGCGCCGTAGTTGGTGTACAGACCGTCAATCAGTCCCGAGCGCATAGCCTCGTAGACTTCGCTTATGTCCATGGTAACAGGCGTAGCGCCATAGGAGCTTATCAGTTCCGCGTTAACGCCGCCGGCACGAATCTGCTTGCCGTTCAGGTCGCTTATATCAGTGATTGGCTCCTTGGTGAATATGCAGTACGGTCCGGAGCCAACGCCCATGAGGAATACGGCATCCTCCATCTCGGCGGCGCCGGAGGTTCTTGCCCACTCATCAAATACGCGCGTTGCAACCTCAGCGCTGTTATACACTATGCCGGGATAGCTGAAAATTTTGCACAGCGGGAATCGGGCCGGCGTATAGTCAGGCTGTACCACGCCGATGTCGCAGGTGCCGTTGAGAATACCGTCATAAATGTCTGCGCCCTTGAGGAGCGTGCCGTTTGCATAAGTAGTAATGGTAACCTTGCCGGGCATATACTCATCAAGCTTCTGCTGAAGAACTACTATGTTCTCCTGCATGGGATTATTCTCGGTAAGGTAGGTTGCAAAGCTCAGATTAAGCTCGATCCAGTCGTCGTGTGAATCGTCTGCGTTCGTATCGGGCTGCTCGGGTTCCGTGGTGGGCGCCTGAGTGTTTGCGGAGGGTGCAGCGGTGTCTGCCGGAGCTGGGTCAGCGGGCTTGGAGCCGCAGGCGGCGAAGGCAAAAACCATAGCCAGTGCAAGTGCAAGAGCGATTACCTTTTTCATTTTTGACTCTCCTTTTCCTTTTAAAGCTTCTTTTACAGTGTTTAATTTGCCGCTTTGCTGTAAGTTTGACTATATCATGAAAGAATTGTATAATAAATACGCAAAAAGCATCAGTTAACCAGAAAACTGTCGCTTTTTTCTCCGTTCACATTGCAAAATATACGACAATATATTATCTTATTTTTACCATAAGGACCGGAGTTTATTTTTTCTAAGAGGCATGTTTTTGGAGGCACTATGAAAAAGCAGGACTTGATTTTGCGTGACCTTGAATATATGATTACGCAATGTATATTCGCCCCAGGAGACAGGCTTCCTGCCACCCGCAGTCTTTGCAAGCAGTACGACGTGAGCGTCTCCCCTGTAACTGCCGCATATAACGCGCTGATTGCCCGCGGCTGGGTGGAGTCACATCCCCGCTCCGGATATTATGTCAGCGAAGCTGTTCTTGAGGAATCAGAGGTAAGGGAGCGCTCCCAATATCTGCACGGCAACTCAAGCGAACGCTACGAGCTGCTTGAAACCATACAGAGCGGCCTTGGGCGCTCCTTCAACATGAAGAACAACATCAGCCTCAATCTCGGCTCAACAACTGCCGCCTTAAGTTACTACGCCTGTGAAAATTTCACGCAGCACATGATTCACGCTTTGCGCAGCACCCCTCATTCTATCACCAACATGCAGACTACAATGCATGACCTGCTCGACCTGAAAAAAGAGGTTTTGAAATGGACAAAATTCCGTGGGCTCGACCTTGATATCGACACACTGTCTATTGTCCGCAGCGTCAGCGAGGGCATTATTCTGTCGCTTCGCGCCTGTGCTGAGCCCGGCAGCATAGTTGCCGTTGAGTCGCCCGGCCACGCGGGGTTTTATTTCAGCACCAGCCTGCTCAATTATCAGGTCATGCCGGTCAGGTCCGACCCCGCGACCGGCCTGGACATAGAGCATTTTGAGCGTATGCTCAGGCGCGGGTCTATACCGTCCTGTTTGCTTCTGTGCTCAACCTTTTCAAACCCAACGGGCGCAGTTATGCCCGACGAGAGCAAGCGCCGGCTGACCGACCTGTGCGCCCGCTATGCGGTCCCCATTATTGAGGACGATATCATGGGCGATTTGCATTACGGAAAAGCCCGCCCCATGCCATTAAAAAGCTTTGACAGGGAAAATGTCCTCTATATATCCGGCTTTGGAAAAAGCCTAAGCCCCATGTTCCGCGTCGGTTATGTTTCCGCAGGCAAGTTCAGTGAGCGTTTTGCCTTTTACAAGCACCTGATGGTAGCCTATACCCTCTACCCTGTTCAAATCGGCATGGCAGAGTTTCTCCGTCAGGGAAACGCGCACGAGTATGTTCGGCTTCTTCGCCGGCGGTTGAGTTTACTCAATGAAAATTACCGCGAGATGATATCACGCTATTTTCCCGACGGCACGACAATTTCCAATCCCAAGGGCGGGCTATACCTGTGGGTAACTCTGCCGAGAAATGTGGACTCCGACCTTCTCAGTAATTTAGCTGAAAATTACGGCATTTCCATCTCTCCTTCCCGCTTCTTCGGAGCTCCCGCCTCCATGAAAAGCGCCTTTCGCATAAACATCGCCGCAGTCCCCTGGAGCGATGAGGTCTGCGCCGCCCTAAAAACACTCGGCCAGCTTGCCCGTTCGCTTGCCAGTCAGGGCTTGCACGACAAATAAAATCATTTCTCTCCTCTTTCCCTTTTCCATGACCTAAGCAAAAAATCACAACCACCCGTTAAACGGATGGCTGTGATTTTTTGCAGCGTCTTATATGGGCCACGGCCTGCCTGGCCCAGGTCAGCGCGCGGGAGTGGCTGTTGCCATTCCAGATCAGGGGATAGTCCACGCCATAGAGGCCGCCGGCCACATTGCCTATAGCGTAAAGCCCCTCAATGGGCCTGCTGTCCTTATCCAGAACCCGCATATCTGTGTCAATTAGCATACCCCCGTGGACGTTCAGAAGCGCCGGTCCCCATTTGAGCGCGTAGTACGGAGGCTTTTCTATGCTCGTAAGCAGCTCGCTCCGCTTACCGTAGTCCAGGTCCTCTCCCAACGCTGCCAGCTCGTTGTACCTGGAGACAGTCGCTTTGAGGTTTTCAACAGGTACCTCCATCTTCTCTGCAAGCTCCTCAATCGTATCCGCCTTAAAGCAGGTCCCGCGCTCGACATATCGCTCTATTTGTTTGTCAATACCGTTGTCATCGGACCACTTCTGCCCATACTTCACGATAAGCGGATCCGTAAACTGTCCTCCGGTTATTTCACTGCGCTCCCCGAGCTCACGGAACCATTTGCTGTCAAAAACGGTATAAGCAAACTCTCCGCGCGGCTGCATGGAGCAGCGAATCGCCTTGGCCTGTACCCAAGTATCCTCATTCATGAAGCGCTTTCCGTCGCGATTGACAAAAAGGAAGAAAAACACATAAATAGAGTACGCCAGAAGGTGCATCGACAGCGCCCAGGAAGGAGTTTCAAACTGTCCGCCCATCCAGTAGGCCATTCTGTGGCCGTCTCCGGTGTTGAGTCCAGCCTTCGTCTTAGGGTCCACGGGCGCGTAGCCGTTTCGCTTCGGCACAAGGCCGAGCGGACAGAAGGTTCTGACCATATCCGGATTCGAGCCGATATCTCCCGTCGCCAGAATCACGCCCTCGCGTCCGCGATAGCGCCGGTATGCGCCGTCTGAGCACTGTGCCACCGCACTGCAAACCCTGCCTTTTTCGTCCTTCTCAAGATACAATACCTTTGTACTGCGCAGTATTTGATTGCCCTTCCCCTCCAAACAACGCTCCTGCAGCACCTCGCACATCAGTCTTGCACCGCCGGAGCTCTTGTAACGAGTACTGTCCGGCCTGCGTTCGAAATAATGGGTACCGTCATACTCGGTAAAATCGGGCCCTTTGTAGCGGCCGCCAAACAGCTTCAGCTCAATATCATCCCCGCCTAGCTCATCCAGCCAGGCAACTGCGTCGGAACAGTTATTAATGTACAGCCAAAGCAAGTCCTCGTTGACCCTGCTGCCGCAGATATGCATCCAGTCACGCGCGAATTGCTTTTTGTCTATTTTCACGCCGTTTTCGCGCATCACTTTTGAGTCAAGACAGGAAATATGCGCGCCTCTGGCCACGATGCCGTGATATTTTTCCAGCACAATGCACTCAAGCCCAAGGTCCGTGCACCGTGCGCCCGCAGCCAGTCCCGCAATGCCTCCGCCGACTATGAGCACTTGCGTATCCACTGTCCCTGCAATCTCACTCTCGGAAACAGCCTCGGGTTGCTTTGCCCATTCACAGCTTTTATAAGCGTCGTCCGCAAGCCCCTCAGTACGGTTTTTCACGCTGTCTATGTAATCCATTTCCTCGGTTATGTTAACTTTGTCTTTGTTCATTTTTTCTCCTTAACAGTTTATGTACCGGAGCTCTCTCCGGCCAAGTCCCGCTCTGTCCAATACAACCGCACATATAGCTTTTTATTGAAAAACATTATGTTTGATGTTAAAATATTTAAAAAGGGGGATATCGCCATGGATGACGAAAAAGTTCGGGCCTTTCTTACTCTTGCTGAAACGCTGAATTTCACAAAAACAGCCTCTCTCCTGCACAAATCGCAGCCTGTTATAAGCCGTCAGATTCTCAATATGGAGCAGGAGCTTGGCTTTACACTTTTCATACGCGACAGCCGCTGCTGTGAGCTGACCGCCGCGGGAACGCACTTTGCAGAGGGCCTGCGCGTATTTGCGAGCAAATACAACAGCCTTATCAACGAATGTATTCAGCTTCAGTCCGGGACCTCAGGCATACTGAAAATCGGGATGCACAGCGGTGAGTCCGTCGGGCATTACCATGCTCTTTTTTCCGGCTTTCAGGCCCTCTTCCCTCACGTCAACATCGAATTTGTAGATTTTCGGCTGAAGGAAGTCAACAAGCTGCTTCAGTCCGGCGATATAGATGTAGCCAATCTCGTCCTGAACGGAAATTGGTACATGAAGAACAAATACAACTTCAAATATGTTCCAAGCGGTATCCGTCACATATGCCTGTATATGCACAAGACGCATCCACTCTTCAACGTAAACCCCGACACTCTCAGCGTCAGAGACTTCGCGAACGACACATTCTTCATCTTCGCACCCTTTGAACCGGACTACGAAAACGGCCCGACCTGCAAATTCCTGCTTGAAAACGGCATCACTCCGAAGGTGAAGCTTTTTGAAACGCTCGACTCATACATAATGATGATGGAAACCGGTCAGGGGGTCACAATCAGCAGCAATCACCTGTCTTTGACCACCAGCCGTGATTTCCATAAGGTCTATATTGACGAAATTCCAGCGCATGAAGAGGCCTTTGCCTGGCATCCTCAGAACCTGAACCCAAGCATAAACATGTTTGTCAACTTCGTCAGAAAATACACCTCGCAAAACGGCGTCAGGTTCGACCCGTACTATCCCTGATTCGTAAACCCGATTGCTAAGCCTGTGGCGCTACGTGAAACAATGTCCTTCACGCAGCGCCGCGCTTTAGCTAAAATCAGTGAATCGTCGCTTTAATTCCCTTTCGGGTGAATATCTCCTTGAAGCTCTGCATCTTTTCATCACTGGGCGGCATCGCCTCCGCCACCTTCTCATCGCTGATTCTCAGGTGCTTTGACACACCAAGATTGTGATACGGAAGGAGCTGCACCACTTCCACCGCTTCGCCGAGTTTAAGGCAGAAGTCAGCCGTGGCCTCAATGTTCTCCACAGAGTCATTGAACATGGGAATGACGGGAATTCGTATCTGGAACTTCGCCCCGCACTCTGCGAGCCGAAGCGCGTTTTCGAGAATAGGCTCGTTCGGCACGCCAACCGTCTCGCGGTGCTTCTTGCTGTCCATGTGTTTAAGGTCGTAGAGGAACAGGTCCGTGTAGGGTATGACCCTTTCCACAACCTCCCACGAGGCATAGCCTGTAGTATCCAGCGCCGTGTGTATTCCCTCAGCTTTAAGGCGCTTGAGCAGCTCAAGCGTAAACTCCGGCTGGCACAGGGCCTCTCCTCCGGACACGGTCGCTCCGCCTCCGGAATGTTCAAAAAACGACCTGTCGGCCAGGATTTTCTTCATAACCTCGTCCACGGTGTACTCCTCGCCACATATGTACAGCGCGTGTGGATGGCAGGCCGCGGCACACTCTCCACAGTCGTCGCAGACATCGCGCTTGACGTGCACCATCTGCAGCTCCTCTCCCGACGCTGAGTCCAGCCTTGTGCCGCCGAGCTCTATTGCCTGCTTCGGGCATGACGTGACACAGCGGCTGTCGCACATCTTCGTGCCGATACAGCGCATTGAAATCCAGCTAAGCTGCGGCGTAAAAAGCTGGGACTCGGGACTGTGGCACCATGGGCAGCGCAGAGGGCAACCCTTGAGAAAAACCGTCGTCCGTATTCCGGGCCCGTCCTGTACGGAAAAACCCTGAATATCATAAATCCGTCCTCTTACAGTCTCAGACATTACTGTACCTCCATCGTTTTGTTTTGTTAAGCCAAACCCAGCAGCGCCGCAGGCATAGCGGCGAGGGGTAATTGCTCTTTACGCGGGAGGCCGTGCGCGGCCTCCCACTCTATTTATTATATCGCCATTTCCGTTCTGCGGATAAGGTCGTCCTGACAATCTTTGAACACCTCTACAAAATAGGCTGAGAAACCCGCAACGCGAACAACCAGGTCCTTGTATTCCTCCGGATGCTCCTGCGCCTTGCGCAAAGTGTCGGAGCTGACGATGTTGAGCTGGAGTTCCATACCGCCGCGCTCGAAATAGGTCTCCATAACCGCCCTTAGCTTGCGGTTTCCGTCCTCGCCCTTCAGGGAGGTCGGGTGCAGCTTCATGTTCAGCAGAGTGCCGTTGCCGAAATCTGTCTGGTCATAGCCGAGCACGGAGTTCAGGCAGGCCAGCGGGCCGGATTTGTCATATCCCTGCACAGGAGAAATTCCATCGGACAGCGGAGAGCCCTTCTTACGCCCGTCCGGAGAAGCCCAGGTAAACCATCCCATGACGGTGTTAAGAGTCACAGGGTAGCAGCCAGCGGACCAGCGTCCGCGGGGACCATGAGAAGAATTTATGGCGTCGGCATAGACTTTCGCCGTCCAGCGCGAGAACTGGTCGCACTCGTCCAGCGCGTTTCCAAAATGCGGGACCTCGTTGACGATAATCTGGCGCAGCTCCTCATAGCCCTCCCAGTCGGCCATAACCGCGTCGTAGAGCTCACGGGCAGTACAGAGCTTTTTATCAAATACCGCGTACTTTATCACGTTCAGGCACTCGGCCACATTTCCTATGCCGATGGCGGAGTTACCGGTAGAGTTGTACTTCGCGCCGCCAGACATCACGTCCCTGCCCTTTTCCATGCAGCCCTCAATCGTCGCGGAGACCAGCGGCAGGGGATGAATCTGCTCGGCGACGGACTCCCACATGTTCTCGCAGGAGACATGCCAGCGGATAAAATACTCCATCTGCTGGCGCACGGCGTCCTGGAACTCCTCAAAGGTCTTGTAGTCGTACAGGTATCCGAGCTTAAGCCCTGTATTGGGCTTCACCTTTCCGTCGCGTCCCGGCATCGGGTTTGTGCCGTTGTTCATTGCCAGCAGTACGGCGCCGACGAGGTTGATGTAGGACTCACATCCCGTTCCGCCGGGCTGTGCCCACTCGTCACCGCAGCCGGAGGGCTCCACACAGCCTATAAGGCAGTAATTACGCGCATCCTCAAGGGCCATGCCGCGCTTGACGAGCGCGGGGATGATAACTCCGTCATACTCAAAGGTCGGCACGCCGCCGGCGCGCTTCGTCGTCTCAATCGCGAGCTCCCACAGCTCGTCGGGTGTGTTCTTGTGTATACGCAGTGCCTGCGGGGGTGAGTGGAGAATAAGGCGTCCAGACGCCTGGAGCATGAGGTAGGTTACGGGGTTGGTAGCGTCCTTGCCGTCTCTGTCCACGCCGCCCATGGTCACAAGATTGCCGCTGGTATAGCCGGGGTTTGCAATCGTGGTCGGGTCATACTGGCACATCTTGTTCGGCTCGGCAAGCTTGAGGTAGAACAGGTCAATAATCTCCTGCGCCTTCTCGGGGGTAAGGCGGCCGGCGGCTATATCGGCTTCATAGAACTTCCCGAGGTACTGGTCAACACGGCCGAGGCTCAGGCCGTGCTGCTGTCCGTCCAAACACAGCGCCAGATAGTAGAGGTATATGCACTGCACAGCGTCCTGAAAAGTCTCGCAGGGGTTTTCCATGATGCGGTTCAGGCTCTCGGACATTCCGAGCAGCTCGGCGCGGCGGTCCATGTCATTCTCCAGGCCGGCCAAGCGCTTTGCCTCCGCAGCGTAGCGCTTGGTCCAGATAATCATGCCATCGCTGACTATGGCAACCGCCCTGTAAAAACTGTACTTTTTGCTGCTGTCGCCGTACAGTCCGTTTTTCTCCATCTCGGCCATTTTCTCCTCAGCCTCACGCTTTATGGCGCCGAAGCCCTTGTTGATGGCCTTGTTGAAGTCCACGCAGAAGTGGCCCACGGGCGTGGTGGTGTTGTTCTCGTCATGAAACATGAGCATACCGTTTCCGCTGTGCGCGTGATAGCCCTCGGGCAGATACTCATCCCATATCTGGCTCATGTTGTTGTGCAGCCAGAAGTCGGCGGTGGAGAGTATATACTCCTTGTCCTCCTCGGCCACGATGTACGGATCGGACTCCCTTGCCATGGGGTCGCCATTGGTCAGCTCATCCACTATCCAGCGAAAAGTAATTTCAGGAAAAATCGCGCTGGCGCGGTAGGACGTAACCTGCTCGCCAACAATAATCTCATCGTCGTTTATCAGCACTGGGAGCTTTTCGCACAGGTTTTTAAAGTTCTTCGCTCTTTTGAGAATACCTGTAAGCTGCATATTGTCCATATAAAACTCCGTCACGAGGCGGTATCTCGCAGTGCACAGGCGTGGCTGGGTACTGCGGTAGCGCGCACGCATTTTTTGTACACGCGGTGTAATATCGTTCCATTTTACCATATCTTTACATCCTTTCCAAATAAACATTTAACTTTTCATAGTTTAATTATAGCATTGATATTCCGCTTTGCTTTTTCATATTTTGCATAGCTGTTTTCTGTTTTTGTATTGATTGTCGGTGCACATCCCTTCTGCGCACCGACTTTATTCGTATTCAGTCCTTCACGCTCACCTTCTGCGCCTCACAAACAGCCTGATTAAGCCAAAGCAAAGAAGCAGCACCGGCACAAGGGCCGCCGGCACCGCGGCGCCGGCATACGCGTGCGGTATAGCGTTATAGCTCATCGAAAGGCTCACCGGCGCAATCGTAAAGCTGTCAAAGTCCTCAAATCCCTCAGCGGCGGCGTTCATGTACAGCTCAAGATTGCACACGTTTCCGTAATTGGCAAGAATGGTCCCGTCAATCAGCGACGCCGGTAACACAAACAGATATCCCCCACACTGCCTGTTCGAGGCCAAAGCCCCCAGGATAACTGTGCCATACTCGGAGCACTCGCCACCGGCTTTGGAAAGATATCCACGCTCAGAGCTTGTCATCAGTGCGCTGACTGTCCACCCGCTCCCCGCCGTAGATTCGCTCAAGCTTATGCCGCGGGCGCGGTTTATAAGGCAGCTTCTTCCTCCTGCGATACGCCCTGTCACGCTGTTGGCCGTACTCAAGCGGGGAAAAATCAGGTACTCATTCTGATAGTAGTCCTCCCCATCACCGACCGTTCCGCTCTCAAGCGCAATACCCCGTGCGGAAAGCAGGGCGCTCCATTTGGGAAGTGCCTCGCCCTCATCCTCCGCCAGCAGGAGCATACAGTGCCCGCCTGCGTCCATGTAACCGTCGAGCATTTTCAGTTCTTCCGCGGCCAGGTCAATCCGCGGCGCGTTGATTATCAGCACATCGCAGTCCTCCGGCACACCGCCGGCCGTAAGAAGATTTACCTCAGCAAGTTCAAAGCGGGACTTTTCCATCTCGCGCAACACTGCCTCCGGAAGCTCTGCCTCCGCATGGCCCGAAACGCAGTAAACTTTCTTTGCGCTGTCGCTCAGAAGCGCGGCAATGGCGTTTGTAAAGCGGCTGTCCGCGTCGAAAGCAGTTTCCTTATACTCACCGTAATAGACATATTGCATCTTATCATAATGCACAATGTCCGAAAAGCTCACAGGCTCCATGCGTCCTCCCGAACCGGCGAACACAACGGTCTGCTCCTCAGTGCCGTACTGCGCAAGGACCGACGGCTCATACACTGGGTTCGCGATTCGCAGGCTAATATGCTCGGACAGGCGCGCGTATTTTTGCGCAAATTTCACGATGCGCGCGTCAGGCTCGGAGCTTATTATCACAAGCTCTATATCCTCATCCAGCGAGGCAATATATTCTCTTGACAGCTCCGAGATGGCATAGATTTCCGTTCTGCTCAGGTCCAATCCGAGTGTCACAAATCTGTTTGCCAGCAGGTTGAGCGCAATAAGCGCCAGTGCGGTGGCCAGCACCACGACAGTACGTCTCACTCGCTCAGAGCGAAAAGCAGCTTTTTTTCCCCTCATCTCACCACCTCGCCCACGCTCAAAGCTTTTTGAAATTCTGCACCGCAAGCAGCAGGAAGAAGAATATCATGGAAAGATACAGAATAAGCCCCCTCA
>CATJWG010000194.1 GCA_949744165.1 uncultured Eubacteriales bacterium
CTATATATATTATGTTATTTTTTATCAAACAGGCACAAAAACTATTGCCATATTGGATAATTAATGATATAATTATCTAACGCAAAACGTCTGTCAAAAAGTGTACTTTTTGACAGACGTTTTATATGCTGCTATATCCATATTTTTATTTATATGTATATATCAATTCCCCCTACCCATCTCTCCCCTATTACAGCGCCGTGCTTTTTTTCGGCACAAACAGCCCCGTCACATCCGCGCCCTCGTGCTGGAGCAACCAGAGCTTGCGCTCCACCCCGCCGGCATAACCGGTCAGACTCCCGTCGGCGCCCACCACTCGGTGGCAGGGAATAATTATAGATATAGGATTGTGCCCCACCGCACCGCCGACCGCCTGAGCCGAGAAGCTCTCGTAGCCCCGCTCGTTGGCCAGCTCACGCGCTATCGCCCCGTAGGTTCTTGTCTCGCCGCATGGTATCCCACACAGCTTTTTCCATACCGCGCGGCGAAATTCGCTCCCCTCGGGTGCAAGTGTCAGCTTGTTTATTTCCGGTCTTTCGCCAGCAAAGTAGGCGTCCAGCCAGCTCCGCGCCGCATTCAGCGCCGGACGGTCAGTGTTCTCACACATTTCCTCCCGCAGTGAAGCCAGGAAATACTTCTGCCCCTGTATCCACAGTCCAATCAGCGCGCCATCCCGTTCGGCGAGCAGCAACTCTCCCAGTGGCGAGATGCAGCGCATTGTGTATATCATCCCCGCCGCTCCTTTCAGCAGTCCCATTGATAACGCTTAAGGTCCACGCAACCGTTTGGCTTTAACTCCACGCCCTCGTCCCGCAAAAGCTCTGCCTGTTCTGCCCAGCCCGGTGCGGTGCGTCCGGCGTGGTTAACCACCCTATGGCAAGGGTAGTCTCCGTAACGCTCGGCTGAGGAGAGTACAGCCCCTACCTGTCGGGAATTCTTCTCCCTGCCGATAAGCCTTGCAAGCTGACCATATGTCGCCACGCGTCCCGATGGGATTTCCGAGACAACAGACAATATCTCATAGGCTAAATCGTCACTTCCGCGTGAGAGCGTGCCTCTGGCACAGTTCATACAATCTCCCCCCATATGCTGTCTTTTGCTTTGATTTGTCATTATAACATCTTTTTTGCAGAGTGTAAATTTTTTCTGTCAAATTTCGTAAAATCTATTGCAATTATGTTGCCCTTAGGTTACAATGTCCCCACTATTCAAATTTAATTGCGCATCACATTGATGCCGAGGGGAATCGAATTTACATATGCGTTTTTTGAAAATATTTGTCCCTGCCGTAATGTCCGGTCTGTTTATCGGCATTGGCGGAACAGCTTTTCTCAGTGTCGAGAACCGGTTTCTCGGCGCATTTCTGTTTTCCGTCGGACTGTTTGCCATACTGTCCATGGGGCTGAACCTATTCACCGGCAAAGTCTGCTACCTGTTTGAAAATCCTCCCTCCTATTGTATTACTCTGCTTGTGATATGGCTTGGCAACCTCACGGGAGCTTTCCTGAGCGCGCAGGCAATGCTGCTCACGCGCTCCGGTACGATGCTCTGTGAAAAGGCCGCCGTACTTTGCTCTGTGAAGCTGTCTGACAATCTGCTGAGCATTTTTATTCTTTCGATATTCTGCAACCTCCTGATATGCCTTGCGGTTGAGGGCTACAGAAAAATTCCTCACGGGCTTGGGAAATACCTCGCCATAATATTTGCGATTATGGTGTTCATCCTTGCCGGCTTTGAGCACTGTGTGGCAAATATGTTCTATTTCACCGCCGGCCACGCATGGAGTGCCAAAACGGCGCTGTACCTGCTTGTCATGACTCTCGGCAACAGCGTCGGTGGTGTGATTATTCCGCTGTACACACGTTTTTTCGGCGGTGGCTTCTCTCAAATTAGCTAAAAAGTAAAAAGGAAAGTCCCGAAGCCGGTAGGCTTCGGGACTTTCCTTTTTACTTTTTCTCCGCGATAACAATGCGTATCTGTCCGCCGGCGGAGCCGGAGGAATCGCGCCAGCCAGTAAGGGTATAATCCTGTGCGTTGACTGCCGAGATACTCGTAAGATAATAGCTTCCGCCGTCACGCAGATACACCTGCACGTCCTCGGACACGGATATGCGCTGGTTGCCCACCGTAGCCCACTCCGCTCCGAAGCTTGACAGAGTGTACTGCTCCAGCTTCTTCATAGTTTTCACGCTGCCATCCTCGTCGTAGGATATCGCAATACCTCCAACTGCAACGGTATACTTAGTATCGGAATACGGTATTGCCTGCTCCACACCACCTACAATGATTGTATACACTCCGTTGACGCTCAGGCCAAATGACATGTCGTCTATCTCCTTGAGGTAAGCATAGGTCCACAAATCGCCAGTGGCGTCATTGAGTATCAGATACTCTATCCCGCCGTTTTCGTCCAAGCCGTAGTAGAGCACATCCTTCTCTTCAAGAGTACGTCCCGCAAGACGTTTGGTCTCTATCGTCGCCGCACCGCCGAGGTCATTCACGTCGAGAATCTCCACATCCGCAGCAAAGCTGCGCTCTCCAAAGCGGCTTGCGTCGGAGTTGACCGTTCCCCGCATCTGTCGCTTTGATATGCCGCTCAGGCGAACTCCGCTGTCCGTTACGTTCACGCTCACCACCGCTCCGACAGAATAGCTCTGCCATCCCTCGAGTGTGAAGGTGCGGCGCACGCCGTCAGTGGTGGTCACGCCGACATTTGTCTGAACGACGGCGTTGTTCTTATCGTCCACCTGCTGCTGGCAGGAGTTAACTACACCGTAGTACACCGCGTTGACCGACGTGCCTGTGAGCACATCCACCACCTTGTCGTCCATACCCAGCAACAGTGTTACGGTATTGCCCGACGTATCTCCGCTCATTGCCGACAGCTTGTAGGTTGCCGAAGACGAGCCGATGGCATAGGTCTTTCCCGACACCGTCACCGACGTGGGCGATGTACTGCTCGGACTGAGTGCATCAATCTTCCCCGACGCTCTATTTGTGTACACCCACAGCACAGACATGCCTTCATTGTAATAGTAGACGTCATAGCGGTTTATGGCCGTTGAGTCCGAAACCTTTCCGTTGCGGTATACCGTCATTGGCGTAAACGGCAATGTCACACTACCGTCCGCGACATAAGGGCCGCTGAGATTGTCCAGTGCAGCAGCAGTGTAATCCACCTCATCGTTCACCAGCGAATAGCCGAGCGTCGCAGCATACACCTGTCCAGTGCTCGTTTTTGCGTTGAGCATGTTGTAAAACAGCAGCGCACAGTCACGGCGCGTCAGAGAGCTCCCTTGCTGGGCTTTAATATCATCGCGCAGTCCAAGTGCGTTTGCCTTGCTCAGCTGCGCCCCCGGAAAGGATCCGGCCAGTGTGGACGAGTCATAGCCCAGCACACGCAGAACCGCAGTGCAGGCCTCCTCAAGCTTGACCGTTTCGTCAGGTCGAAAGCAGCCGTCCGTATAGCCGACCATCCAGCCCTGCTCCACCGCAAGGCGAATGTATTCCGACCCCCAGTAGTCGCTCTTTACATCCTTGAACAGCGAATAGCCGCTGCCGGAGTCGCTTATGCTGTCCTTGAATGGCGAGGCCGCGGACAGCATTTTCGCAAGCTGCGCGCGGGTCACATTATGCCCTAAGTTCATGCTGCCGTTCTCGTCACCCTTCATTATTCCCAGCGCGCGCACGGTCTGCACCGCCGTGTCCTCCCCTGCGGCGGCCGCAGGTACGGCCAACAGCGAGCACATTATGCAAATTGCTGTCAAAAGGCTCAATACTCTCGTTTTCATACCTTAACCTTCCTCCTCTTAATCGTATCTCAGCGCCTCAATCGGGTTAAGACGCGCGGCCTTTCTCGCTGGCAGGTATCCAAACAGTACGCCGATACCTGCGGATACGCCGAAAGCCGTAAGCACCGCGGCACTCGATGGCGTAACTGTCATAGACTCCTGCATCAGCATTGCTATCAGTTGCGTTGCGACCGCCGAGAGCACATATCCCAGACCAATACCTATAACCCCGCCTATTGCTGAGGTTGTGGCTGCCTCAATGACAAATTGCTGCAATATCGTCCCCTCCCGAGCACCGAGAGCCTTTCGTATACCTATCTCGCGCGTACGCTCGGTCACGGACACAAGCATTATGTTCATAATTCCGATACCGCCGACCACAAGGGATATGGCCGCGATTATCGTCAGCACCACCATAACGGTGTTGACCATACTCGTCATAATGTCGATTAGCTCGACCACGCTGACCACAGCGTAAGCGTTGGTGTCGCCGTAAATCTTGTACAGTCCGTCCTCTATGGCCTTTTTTCCCTGCGCGGCCTGCTCCTCGGTGTGCACCGTCACGGCATAGCTGCCAAATGTGCCCGTGTGCGAGACTCGTGAGGCCGTGGAATACGGCAGGTATACATAGTCGTCGTTACCTCCCTCTTCCATCTCCTCCGCATCCTGCTCAAGCACGCCGACTATCTCCAGCCTTGTAGAACCGACCTTTATCGACTCTCCCACCGCAGCGCCTCCGTAGTAGGTGTCAGAGACATACTTCCCCACCACGCAGATATTGCTGCGGTTGACCACATCCATGTATTCAAGCCCTCGCCCCTGTTCCACGCCGTATCCGAGCATGGCAAAATAGTCCTCGCTCACGCCTGCCACGCTGGTGCGCTTGTAAGTCTCCGAGCCCACCTTTACCGGCTCGTACATCGAAACGAGCGGCGAGAGCTGGTCCAAGCAGTCAGGATTGGCGTCCATAATGGCATACATATCCTCCTCCGGAGCCCGGCGGGAGGTGCCGCGGCCCATCACCTGAACCTGAAGCATGTTTGTTCCGATATCGGCAAAGCTGTCCTGTATGTAATTTGACATGCCATTGCCAAGGCCCACTATCACTATAACCGCGCAGACACCTATGATAATTCCCAGCATGGTAAGGAACGAGCGCATTTTGCTGCTGGCAATGTTTTTAAGCGCCAGCTTGAAAGTCTCCAAAAAGTTCATTACGCCGTCTCACCTCCGGCAAGATGCGGTGTCACCACCGCCTCAGGCGCATGCGCATCGCCGTCGTATATCACATGCCCGTCCTCTAATCGTATAATGCGCTGAGCCTGCACGGCAATGGAGTTGTCATGCGTTATGAGCACCACAGTGTTTCCCTGCTCGTTTAGCTGCCGGAGCATATTTATTACCTCACGGCTGGTGCGTGAGTCCAAAGCTCCGGTTGGTTCGTCGGCCAGTATCACCGCCGGACGTCCCGCCAGCGCGCGGGCAATAGACACACGCTGCTGTTGTCCACCGGACAGCTCACTTGGCCGGTGTTTCACTTTATCACCAAGTCCCACCTGCTCAAGCACCTCTTTGGCGCGTGCCCTCCGCTCCGCCTTGGGCATACCTGCATACATCAGCGGAATTTCTACGTTTTCCAACAGGTTGAGCTTCGGCATGAGATTGTACTGCTGAAAGATAAAGCCCAGCAGCTCGTTGCGTATTGCAGCCAGCTCGTTGCGGTTCATACTGCCGACATCGCGTCCGTCGAGCAGGTAGGTCCCCGAAGTCGGCACATGTAAGCAGCCGATTATGTTCATGCATGTCGACTTACCCGAACCGGACTGGCCGACTATGGCCACAAACTCCCCCTTGTTTATACTCATGGAGATGTGGTCCGCCGCAGAGACGGTGTACTCGCCCATGTGGTATAGCTTACATACGTCGCGAAATTCTATAAGAGAGCTCAATTTGGACCGTCCCCTTCCTCATAGTAGACGTCGACGTTGCCGCCCATTGCCATATACATTCCGTACATGTTGCTGGTCTGCGGTGGCATGTAGGCAATCGTGTCTCCGGCCTGAAGGCCGCTGACAATCTCAAAATAGTCTCCGTCGCCCACTCCGGTCTCAACCTCCACGTAAACATATCCCTCAGGGGCAGCTCGGTCTATTGCGTTAGCCGCGCTGGGCGAAGCCACGGTTACAAGAACTACGGAGCTTCCGCCGGCACCGCGGCTTATTGCCGTTCCGGGCACGGACAGCGCATTTTCAACGCTGTCAACGACAACCTCCGCGTCCACATTCATTCCCGGCAGCAGTCCTCCTGTTTCATCGATACGTACTGTAACGGGATAGGAGGTTATTCCTCCTGTAGTTGTCCCGGCAACGGAAACCTTGGTTATCGTGCCTTCAAACTCCTCGTTCTTCACCGCGTCGGCAGTTATGCGCACCTTCTGACCCACCTTTACTGATGAGATGTCCAGCTCGTCTATGTTCAGAACCATCTCAAGATAGCTCAGATCATATATCGTGCAAAGCTGCTTGCCTGCCTCTATCGTGTCGCCTGCCTTGTACTCCTTGTTCACCACGGTGCCGCCTATCGGCGAGGTTATGGTGTAGTTGTCAAGCTGCTCCTTGGTATTTTCCATAGACAGCTCCGCACTTCGCAGGTTATCGGCCGCATTCTGTATGCTGTCGTTCAGGTTCTTTCCACCTAAAGTCACTATCGCCTGGTCCTTTGTCACATAGGAGCCCTCCGACACGTTCACAGCCGTAACCGTGCCGCTGGAGCTTGCGGTTAACATGCTTTCGGAGTTGCATTCAAACATTCCACTGGCAGAGCAGCCGATACCGTCTACCCTGGCTGTCGCGGCCTGCGTGCTGCTCAATCCCCCTGGGTTTGTTACGGCTATGGTGACATTTCGCGTTATCATGTTTCCCTGGCCTACAATATCGCTGCCCGAAACCGATACTACCGTGCCCCAGAGCGTTTCAAACGAGCCATCAAGCGTGACCTCAGCGCTCTGCCCTGCGTAAAAGTTAAGAGCTGTGTCCGCTGGGAAGGGAAGCTCAAGCGTCATGGTGTCGCTGTCGCGTATGCTGCCGATAACCTGCCCAGGAGACACGTCGTCTCCGACCTTGACATCCAGCGAGTAGAGGGTTCCCGACGTATTGGCCTTTATGTAACGCATATCCGCGGTGCTGCTGTAGCTGCGCCGCGCCTGATTGAGCGAAAGCTCGGCGCGCTCGATGTTGTTGGCTACATCCGAGCTGTCCACCTCGTAGAGCACCGAGTCCTTTTCCACGATGTCTCCCTCTTCAAAGTCGGCGGCGAGCACTTCGCCTTCGATAAGCGTTGTAAGAGTATAGGAGTTTGCCGGCTCAAGCGTGCCGCTGCCTGTCAACGAGTGAACTATAGTCCGCTCGGCGACAGGCTCTTCCATGTACGCGGTCATGGCCTCTATCATCTTTTTGCCGGCAGATACGGTGCGCATAACGAACGCCACTATTAACAGCACAACCACGCCAAGGATTATCCAGCGCTTGAGGTGCTTCGGCTTTTTGCGCCGGTTTTTCTTCGGTGCCGGCGCTTCGGCCGGCAGGTCGTTGCTTGTTTGTTCCGTTTCGGTTTTTGGTTTCGTCGCAGTCATATGCGAGGGCTCCTTTCATACTCGGGTACACGGCCCCGTACTTCAGTTTTCGGGACCGCTATTTTATAATTACACCTTACACAAGATGGAATGTCAACCACTTTAACTCTTTCTTTACATTTTCTTTCCCCTTTTGTATACCGGTCATTTTCAAAGCACAAATCTATCATAAAATTATACTCAGCCGTCCTGAAACTGGCAAGGCTAATTAATGAACATTTTTAGAACATTTTGTAAACAAGCCTCGACGACAGGCTGCGAGGAATTTCTCCGCTGTGTGGAGTTAAACTGTCCTACTGCGTTTTTATAAGGGGGAGTTTTTCACGGCAGAGCTTTTAGATTCGCTGAACAATTTTCTATACAGCAGACTGCTTATCGTGCTGCTGCTCGTCACCGGAGTTTATTTCACGCTCCGCTACGGACTTGTGCAGCTTCGCATGCTGCCCGAGGCGTTGCGCGTCACGGCGGAGAAGCCGACAAAAGACGGCGCGGTATCATCCTTTGGGGCACTGATGGTGTCAACGGCCTCACGCGTGGGCACCGGCAACATAGTCGGCGTATCCACGGCGATATGTATGGGCGGCAGCGGCGCGGTGTTCTGGATGTGGCTTATCTCGCTCATAGGCGGCGCGACGGGCTTTGCCGAGTCCGTTCTCGCGCAGCTTTACAGACGGCGCGATGGGCATGGCGGCCTGTTCGGCGGTCCTGCCTGCTATATTGAGGCCGTCGCAGGCAGCCGTGCTCCCGCAGTTCTGTTTTGTCTGTGCCTTATTCTGACCTACGGCCTGGGCTTCAACATGCTCTCGTCGTACAACCTTCAGTCCTCCTTTTCAGGCTATGGCTTTTACCGTGCGGATATAACACCGGCCATAATCGGCGCAGTGCTGGCGCTTGTCTGCCTGTTCTGTCTGCTGGGCGGCGAGAGCCGAATCGTAAAAATAAGCGAGACGCTCGTGCCGCTGATGGCGCTGACCTATCTATGTACAGCGCTTATAGTCACGATGCGGAATATACATATTCTCCCCGCGGTGCTTGCGGAGATATTCCGCTGTGCATTCGACGTCCAGTCAATTCTCTCCGGCTTTGCCGGCTCCTGCGTCATGTACGGCGTACGGCGCGGCCTGTTTTCAAACGAGGCCGGCGTCGGCTCGGCTCCGAACGCCGCGGCCAGCGCACATGTATCCCACCCTGTCAAGCAGGGTCTGGTACAGACGCTTTCGGTCCTGATTGACAGCGCGCTGTGTACGGCCACGGCGCTCATGTGCCTGTGCTCCGGCGTCTCTCCCTCACCCGCTCTTGCCGGTATGCCCTACGTTCAGGCCGCGGCGCAGGGCAGCTTCGGCGCGGCGGGCCCTGTGTTTATCACCACGGCCATGGCACTCTTTGCTTTCACCTCGCTGTTAGGCAACTTCTTTTACATAGACAACTGCCTGACTTACGTCCTCCGCCGCCGTCCACCACGGCTGCTGGCCGAGAGCACGCGGGTACTTGCCTGTGTGCTGAGCTTTCTCGGCTGCATAAGCCCTATGGAGCTCGTCTGGAACGTCGCCGACGCTCTCATGGGCGCGATGTGCCTGCTCAACCTCCCCGCCCTGCTTGCCCTTTCGGGCGAGGTGCGCCGCTGTCTTGACGACTACATCAGCCAGCGCCGCTGCGGCAGGAATCCTGAATTTGACGGCTGGAAATCCGGCGACAAAACAAAAGAGGATCAGCGGCTATAAGCCTCTGATCCTCAAACTGTCAAAAAAGCCTCGCAGAGTTCGCGGCACGCACGCCGCGAACTAAATTAAATCGTTTTTTCTTGGTACATATACCTCAGAAAAGCACTCTGCGCGGAGCAAGCGTCGAATTGCCCGCCCTCTTGGGGCGGACAGCCGAGGCGCAGAGCGAAGCGAATCTCTCTCGAAGAAGTGGCAAAGCCACCTCTTCGACATTCTCTAATGGACGGCAGAGCCTCTCATTTGACATCCAGTCCCTGCTGCTCCCTCTCCTTAATTGCATCCTTGCGGCTAAGGTTTACGCGGCCGCGCTCGTCAATCTCTGTGACCTTGACCCAAGTGTGGTCACCTATGTTGAGCACGTCCTCAACCTTTTCAGTGCGCTTGAACTCCAGATCCTTGATGTGGACCATGCCGTCCTTGCCGGGCACGAGCTCAACAAAGGCACCAATCGGGATTATACGCACAACCTTGCCGTAGTAAAGCTGTCCGACCACAGGCTCGAACACTATGTTCTCAATCGTGGTTCGGGCTGTGCGGCAGGCTTCGATGTCCTCGGATGCGATATAGATGTTACCATCGTCATTGATGTCTATCTTACAGCCTGTGTCGGCGGTTATCTTCTGGATGACCTTGCCGCCGGAACCGATAACCTCGCGAATCTTGTCGGGATTAATCTTCATCTGAATCATTTTCGGCGCAGTCTTGGCCAGCTCCTTGCGCGGCTCGGGAATAGCCGGCAGAATTATCTGTTCAAGAATGTCAAAGCGAGCCTCCTTCGTAATCCGGAAAGCCTCCTTGATTATCTCGTGCTTGAGTCCGTCGTTTTTCAGGTCCATTTGAATGGCGGTTATGCCGTCCCTGGTACCGGCTACCTTGAAGTCCATCTCTCCGTGGAAGTCCTCCACGCCCTGGATGTCAATAAAGGTGGTGAAATCGTCGCCGTCCTGAATAAGACCGCAGGAGATACCGGCCACGGGGGCCTTTATAGGCACGCCCGCATCCATAAGCGCCATGGTGGTACCGCATACAGAGCCCTGAGATGTCGAGCCATTGGAGGACAGCACCTCGCTGACTACGCGGATGGCGTAGGGAAACTCCTCAACCGGCGGAATAACCGCCTCAAGCGCCTTTTCAACAAGGGCGCCGTGGCCGTACTCACGGCGGCTGGTGCTGCGGGAGGCACGTGCCTCGCCGGTGGAATAGGAGGGCATATTGTAGTGGTGCAGGAAACGCTTTTCCGTCTCCTCCCATATCGTATCCAGCTTCTGGTTCATTGACAGTGTGTTGAGCGTAGCGATGGACAGCACCTGAGTCTGACCGCGGGTGAATAGTCCGGAACCGTGCACGCCCGGAATAAGTCCGACCTCGGATGCAAGCGGGCGAATTTCGTTCATGGCTCGGCCGTCAACACGTTTTCCGGCAAGCAGCCACTTTTTGACGACCTTTTTCTGCAGCTTGTAGAGTATCTCGTCCATGTACTGCATCAGGTCGGGGTGCTCCTCGCCGTACTTCTCCTCGACCATGGTTATCCATTCGTTGACACGCGCTTCTCGTACGTTTTTGTCGTCTGTATCCATGCAGTGCTCCATGGACTCGAACTCATTTGCAACCAGCTTTTCAAACAGCTCGTCGTCAAACGCGGCGTGCTCGTAGGCAAACTTCGGCTTACCTATCTCTGCGACCATTTTATCGATGAGGTCAAGCACGCACTGTACCTTCTCATGGGCCTGCACAATACCCTCATACATCACGTCATCGGGCACTTCCCTGGCCTCTGACTCTATCATCACAATCTTCTTGTGCGTGGCAGCTATGGTGGTGGTCATGAGGTTGCGCTCGCGCTCCTCCTTGGTTGGGTTGAACAGATAGTTCTTGCCGTCCCATCCCAGTACTATGCCGGCGATAGGGCCGTTGAAGGGCACGTCGGATATCGCCACGGCGGCGGCGGCGCCTATCATGGCCGTAATCTCGGGCGAGCAGTCGCGGTCAATGTTGAGTACATCGCAGGAGATAACCACGTCGTTGCGCAGGTCGGCTGGGAACAGCGGACGCATCGGGCGGTCTATAAGGCGGGAGGCAAGCACTGCCGGCAGAGAGGGGCGGCCCTCGCGGCGCATAAAGCTTCCGGGAATACGGCCCACGGCGTAGAGCTTCTCATTGAAGTCCACTGCGAGAGGGAAATAGTCAATGCCGTCCTTCGGACGTGCAGATGCGGTGACAGTGCACAGAATAGTGGTTTCGCCGTACTGGATGAGGACGGCCGCGTTGCATAGCTCAGCCATCTTGCCCACCTGCATCCTCAGTGGACGGCCACAGAAGTCTATCTCGTAATTCTTTACGTCGAATTGCTTTTTGTTAATTATCATTTGAGTTCTCCTTTCAAAATCAAAGAGCATCGCAGATTTCGCGGCTGTCAAACCGCAAATAAATTTCAACCTTTTCTCCGAGGCTACATATCTCGAAAAAACACTTTGAGGAAAGCTCACAGCGGCTTGTCCGCCGCAAGCGATGGTCACCGCAAGCGCGCAGATTAGTAATAAGCGCAATTAGCCGGTGCCGGCCACTTAATTAAATTGAGGGACAATATTAAATTGTCCCTCAAAACAAAAACCTTCATACCCTTCGGAAAAGCGGGGCTCTTACTTGCGAATGCCCAGCTTTGCAATTATCGCACGATAGCGCTCGATGTCCTTCTTCGTGAGATAGTCCAGCAGACGGCGGCGTTTACCGACCATCTTATACATTCCAAGACGGCTATGGTCGTCGTTGGGATGCTCCTTGAGATGCGCGGTGAGCTGACGGATACGCTCAGTGAGTATTGCAATCTGGACTTCGGGCGAACCGGTGTCGCTCTCGTGTGTTTTGTTGGCCTCGATTACTTCGGCTTTCTGTGTTTTGGTAATCATTTGAAAATATCCTTTCTGGTTTTTTAATCCGTCCGGCCAAGTAAGGGGGCGAAAGGTACTCCCAAAACTGAGCGCGGCGGCATAAGCTTAGTTACTCTATCATATTTTCCGCCGTTTGTAAAGCGTTATCACGCCATTTACTGAAAATTTCTGCACAAAATGTTAATCTATACCTGCAAGCTCCTCAGGAGAGAAAATTCTCCTTGCGAAAAACGCCGCTGAGGCCATCGCGAAAACGCCCGCGCAGCACTTTGCCAACAGCATCGGCATCACGACGCTCTGGTCAACCGAGGAGGTAAAACCGAGGTGGCAACCGAGCATACAGCCTGCTGAGGCAGAGAATGCGGCGAAAAATACTCTTCCTTTTACATTCATATTTTTGTAATCTGAATAGCCCGGTACAAGGCTTGTCAGCGCAATAACCGTAGAGAGCACGGCCACGTCGTTTATCCCCGTCCGCCCCCCGAGCTTTTTCAGAGGCCTGATCAGCGCACGCCGCAGAGCATACAGCAGCGGAAGGGAGCCGGCAAGAGACAGCACTATCGTACCCACGGTGCGAAAGCCCTCGCTTATCGGCCTCATTCCCTGAATCAGCACAAAGCCCGTCATCGCCTCAAGCGCCGCGCTGGCCAGTCCGACAGTTATCACCGCCAGCAGCAGCTTTGCAAACACGCGGAAAGCTTTTATCGTGCCGTTCGGAGCCAGCAGCAATCCGCAGACTACAGCCGCTGCAACGACTATCACCGGTATCAGATTTATAAGCACCGTAGCCACCGGCAGCCCCATTGCCAGACCGCCGATAAAACAGGCAATTGGGTCAAATATGTATCCGGCAAGTATTCCTATGGCGAACGGCCGGTAATCCTCCCGCCTTATAAGCCCGCAGGCCACGGGTATGGCGAAGGATATAGCGTTACCCATTACCGAGCCGACCACAAGCCCTCCGAACAACGCAAGATTCTGGTCATCGGCCAGTGCCGCGGCCAGGGGATACCCGATATCACAGGACATGACTATGCCCGGAAACATCGCTGCGTCCGCCCCGACGAGCGAGAACAATGCCCTCACCCCGCCGCCGAGTAACGAGGCCAATACCGGAGCAATCGACATCAATCCCACACATGAGAGAGTCGTCGGCCCCATAAGTCCGAAAGCGCGCTCAAATTCCCCGCCCAATCCCAACCGGTTGCCGAACAGCCGGTCCAATGCGCCGAGCACAAAGAACGCAGCCATTATTATCATGATTACCTTGGAAATACTCATTTCGGTCTCTTTCCGGCAAAAAACAGCGCCAGACCTCCAGGACCCGCATGCGCTGCCAGCACGGGGGCCATGCAGTTGACAGTTATCTCCGCATCCGCATATACGCTTCTCACCGCGCCGGCGAGGAGCTGCGCATCCTGCTCGCAGTCGGCATGGGTAATGTATATCTCCCGCTTCCCTTCTCCGCGCGACTGCTTTTCCACATATCCCGCCAGCTCGCGTATCACGTTTTTGCGCCCGCGTGCCTTGGAGATAACAGAAATTTTCCCCTCACGATCGAAATTAAGTATCGGCTTTACCGACAGAACGGATCCGATTATTGCCGCTGCTGCGGAGATTCTCCCGCCACGGCGCAGATGGTCGAGTCTGTCCACCGTAAACATGTGCACTATGCGCATTTTAGCGCTCTCAGCGTGAGCTGCGGCATCCTGCGCAGACATGCCCTCAACCCGCCAGGTTGCAAGCTGCTTGAGAAGTATGCCCGTTCCAAGTGAGGCGCACAGGCTGTCGAGCACAATAATCTTCCGTTCGGGGTACTCTTCCCGCAGCTCTTGAGCGGCAATGCAGGCGTTGTTGTACCCGCACGTGAGCGTGGACGACAGCGGCACGGCCAGCACGTCCCTGCCGCCTTTCAGCGACGTCTCCATCGCCTCCAGCCAGTATGATGGCGCGGTCGCGCTTGTACCCACCTTCAGCCCTGAACGCAGCGCGGCGTAAAAGTCCCGCCGGCTCAGCTCGCGCCAGTCTGCGTAATGCCTGAAACTGCTACTGCCAACATTCACCCCGACCGGCAGTATGTTTATGTCCTGCTGTTCCGCCTGCTCACTCGTCAAATCACAGGTCGAGTCAGCCAGAATATCAAAATATGCCACAATATCACCCCATTGTTGTATCCCCAAGGTGGGAATTTGATTCTATTTATTTTATTTTAGCATATTTTTCAAAGAAAAGCCAGCCCCATTACCACAACATTTATGCCTACGGAAACAACTTGACAGTCACAGGCAGAATATCTCAAATAAATTCACCTTATCTCCTGCTCCAGTTCATCAAAAATGGGTACAGAAAAAGCTCTCCAAGAGATATATCCAAGCCATCACAAAATTTCTTTATGGTAGCAATAGACATATCCCGCTGGCGGAAGTCCATCATGCTGTATGCCGTTGATGGTGTTACACCGGAAATATTAGCTAACTCGTTAATTAGGATTCCCCTTTTTGAACAAATAATTTGAAGCTGTTTTGTCACAGCGTCATTGTCATTCACGGCCTTCACCCCAAGGACAGTGTATCCATTATATCACAGGTGCGTATACGTACTTGCGTATTTTCAAAAAATATATACAGTGATTGCTAATACGAAAAGTACATATGAGTCAGAATCTGAAAACCATTGCTGTTATGGGGACAATACCAGTAGCACATCAAAAGATGTATGTTGTAAAGGATGAATGTGAGATTTCACCTAATACAACGTAGCGGCTGCTCGTTTGTGGTGAATGGTAACGTTATGGGAGGTGGTAATTGTTAGGCGTTTTCTGCTGATGGCGGCACAATATTCCGCCATCAGCCCAACAGTCAAAGTTTCCAATACTTTTAATTGGGATCAATCACTGATACAAAGTGTTCCTGCATGAGATCATCGTAAACAAAGGTTCGAGTCGATTTGAGATAGTCATACATATACGTGCGTTTAATTCCAAAATTGCTATAATGCTCACTAATTAAAATATATTGTTCAAATATATTTCCACCCCCATGTGGGACGTTATCAGAAAACATAGTTGAATGTTGCCACGGCCCTAATGATGCGGATAAAATTTCTATTTGAGTTTCAGCATTCGAGGCAAAAAAGGATTCGATCTCCGCAGCAATAGTATTTCGCATCTGTTCAGTCATTGTAGTGTCAGACAATTCCTCACCTTGCAGGATAGAGCCAAGAAATAAAAACGTCCCATTATCACCACTGTAATATCCTGTATTTAGCACATTCACAACTTCTTCAAATGTTGCACAATTATGTAACTGGAGAGATATGAGATTGTGAACCGCATCGCTGGATCCCTGGTTAGATGCAAGTTCATAATAACGAACTGCTGTATCAAAATCTTGATTGAAGTAGATTCCTTTTGAATACATATATCCAAGGTTGTTCAGCACTATTGAGTTTTTCAGTAATTCTTCAGATGTATAAAGCTCTACCAAGGATTCATATTGTTTCCCATTATAATACAGTTCAGCTTCTGCAAGCATTTGCTGTTCACCATTTTCGACTTCTTGTGAGATACGTTCTTTACTTGTCCACCATGATTTAAAATTCGCAGCAGAAAGATAAAATCCCAATAGAAGCATGACCACCCAAAACATCTTAACCAAACTACGGGGCACTTTTGCTTTTATTGTTGTAGCTTTCTTGCGTTTATGGTAATGGCAGAAAAGGCCAATTGCGGATAAAAGTATAAGGGCTAACGATAAAACGACCTTGAAATTTACTGAAGGTTTATCAGCAATATTAATAAATGTAAAGACAACAGAAATGATGCCTGCAACAAAACTTATTTTTCCCTCTAGGATACTGCCCTGTTTCATTTGAGCACTACTCTGTTCCGTTTGTGTGTCGCCCTGCTCTGCTTGTGCATCGCTCTGCTCTGCTTGGGTGCCGCTCTGCTCTGCTTGTACAATGCTTAGTTCCTTTGGAGTGCTGTCTTGCTCCACAGGTTTATGTTTTTTGTTACGCTTTCGATTTCTATGTGACTTTTTGGCCTTACTCATGTTGTTGCTACCTTTCAAATTTTCTGTATCAAGTATAGCATTATTTCCAAAGATGAACAAGTATTAATCGACTCACATACAGCAGTCCTCTCCCTTTGAAGGTCTTGAAAGAAAGTCCTTTGAACATTCGGAGTCTTGCTTTTGGTGAACATGAGAAAATGTGGTGAAGAGAGGTTTTTGGGGGCTGCTGGCTCATGAGTTCTGAGCTGCCCTACCGATCGATAGTATTTGGGGCAGGGTTGAAGGGTAAAAAAATAGAGTGCGACACTGTGTCGCACTCTATGGATCAACATGGTTCAGTCCCTTTCTAAGTACATTATATCCAGTATTTCAAAAAATCAATGGATAATTGTGACCTTTTCTAATTTGAATACTATCACATAGTGGCGTAAGACTACGGCCTTTTACGACTCACCAAGAGTCACCTACCGCGGTTGCTCGCTTGCACGGGTCTGCGGTTCCTAAGGCCTGGGAAGGTTCACTATAAAATGGAAGTCCTATCAAATTCCATCGATCGATAAAGTCTCTCAGCCCATATGGGCCAGCAATCCCAAAATTTTTGTCTCATTTCTTTGTATCCACCAAAAAGAAGTATGTCGTCAACGTATACAAAATACAAAGGGGAGGGTGCTATTGCTCCCCCCTCCCCTTTTAGATGGTCTCACTTGGCCAATTTTATATTTTACCGACGAGTCGGTGCCGTTATTCGTCTCTCGCGGGACCATCTCCTTGTTGACGAAAAGACGGGACCAGCACTGTAAAGCCGACGTTCTCCCTTTCAATGGTCGGTTTCTTCGGTGCTTGTCACCGAACCTTTTTCTGTTTCAACTAATTGGATCAGTCAATTTCAAAACATTCAAATACTGAATAATCTTTTTGTCCAACAGAAATGACTTTTGAAATCTGATACGTTGTATTGCTTTCCA
>CATJWG010000195.1 GCA_949744165.1 uncultured Eubacteriales bacterium
CGCCATAGGCGTCGTTGACAATCAGGGCTTTGTTGTTGCCTGCAGCGAGCTTTCCATGATAGGCTCATATCTGGACGATATACAGAGCATAAGCGGCGATGTGCCCGAGCAGATATTCACCACGGCGCAGAGAACCTACAAGCTCCTGGGCGGCGCGGATTCACAGTTTGATTATGCGGTCTTTGTCGAAGGGCACGACGGCCAGGCGCGCTGTGTGTGCATTCTTGCCTCAGTGGCGATGAGCGAGGCGAAAACGAGCTATGAGGAAAAGCACGACAAAGCCACGTTTATAAAAAATATAATCTCCGACAATATCCTGCCCGGCGACGTGTATGTGCGGGCGAAGGAGCTGCACTTCAACGCCGACGTCTCCAGAACGGTGTTTCTTATACGCCAGACCGGAAAGTCCGATGTGACGGCCATAGAGGTGCTGCAGGGGCTGTTCCCCGACAGGCAGAAGGACTTCGCGCTGAGCATAACCGAGTCTGACCTTGTGCTGATAAAGGAGATGAGCCCCGGCTTTGACGTATCGGAGCTGTACGCTATTGCCGAGAGCATCGATAAGGCGATGCAGCGTGAGCTGGGTGTAAAGACCGTTATCGGTATAGGCACACCTGCGCGCCACCTGCGCGAGCTGGCTGACAGGTATAAGGAGGCACAGGTCGCCATCGATGTCGGCAAGGTGTTTGACGACGACAAGAGTATAATAAACTATGAAAATCTCGGCCTTGGACGCATAATATACCAGCTGCCGACGACGCTGTGCGAGATGTTTCTCTCTGAAGTGTTCAAGAAAAATCCTATAGAGTCGCTTGACCAGGAGACGCTGTACACCATAAACAAGTTTTTCGAGAACAACCTGAACGTTTCCGAGACGAGCCGCAAGCTGTTTGTCCACAGAAACACTCTGGTTTACCGCCTTGAAAAGATAAAGAAGTTAACGGGACTTGACCTGCGTGAATTCGACCACGCGATTATCTTCAAGGTGGCGCTGATGGTGAAGAAATATCTCAATTCTCAGACAAAGCAGCGCTGATACAAGCAGCCCCGCAGCACAGACACACAGATGAAGCGGGGCACAGGGAGGGTTATCCTTTATGGTACATATGGGAAATGTGTCCATGATGTATAAAAGCAGCGGGACACAGGCGGCAAAAAATCTATCGCTGGACATCGACGAGGGCGAATTTGTATTTCTTGTTGGTCCGTCCGGCTCTGGAAAGACGACGATAATAAAGCTTCTTACCGGTGAGGTGGCGGCGGACGAGGGAGAAATTGTTGTAAACGGGTTTGACCTGCGCACCATAAAACGACGTCATTTGCCGAAGCTTCGCCGTACACTGGGAGTTATCTTCCAGGACTTCCGTCTTGTGGAGGACAAGACGGTTTATGAAAACGTAGCCTTTGCCATGCATGTTATAGGAGCCTCCAAAAAGGAGGTGCGCGAGCGCGTACCCTATGTGCTCAAGCTTGTCGGGCTTGAGGGCAGGGAAAGGCGTCTGCCGCAGGAGCTGTCCGGTGGTGAGCAGCAGCGCGTTGCCGTAGCCAGGGCTCTGGTAAACAGCCCGCGCATGATAATTGCGGATGAGCCAACCGGCAACCTGGACCCGGCAAGGAGTCTTGAGCTGATGCTGCTTATGCAGAAGATAAACGAGCTGGGCACCACACTGCTGGTGGTTACGCACGAAAAGGAACTGGTGAACGCCTTCTCAAAGCGGGTAATATCCATTGAGGCGGGCTCGGTAGTCAGCGACGGAATGGACGGGTATTACAGATATGAAGGTTAACAGATTCTCTTACCTCTTCAAAGAGGGCTTAAAAAGCATATTCACCCACGGCTTCATGTCCTTTGCCTCGGTGACGATAATAGTGGCCTGTCTCATAATCATGGGCAGCTTTTCACTGCTGGCCGTGAATGTGGACAGCATTATATCGACGCTTGAGCAGGAAAACGAGATTCTCGCATTTGTCGATGAGACGCTTTCCGACACGGAGACGATGGACATACGCGCGCGGCTTGAGGCGATTCCGAATGTGAGCAGCGTGCAGTTTATAAACCGCGACGACGCCTGGACCAGCTTTGTCTCCCAGTACGATGACCCGGATATGTTCAGCGACATTGACGGCAGCGTGCTACGCCACAGGTACGTGGTGTATCTTGACGACCTGTCGCTCATGGAGACCACGGCCGAAGCGATAAAAGATACGCGCGGCATCGCGGATGTAAATGCGCATCTGGAGATAAGCCAGGGCTTTATAATGGTGCGCAACATAGTCAGCGTGATATCGCTGATATTCATAATCATTCTGTTTATTGTCTCAACCTTTATCATGGCTAACACGATAAAGCTGGCGACCTTCAACAGAAAAGAGGAAATAGCCATCATGAAAATGGTCGGCGCGGGCAACTCCTTTATCCGCGCGCCCTTCGTTGTGGAGGGAATCGTGCTGGGAATGCTCGGAGGCGGCATAGCTTTCTTCATCGAGTGGGGAGTTTACTCGCTTGTATGCGGAAAGGTAATGAGCGGCCTTATAGGAAACTTTGTTACTGTTATTCCTTTTGAGTTTCTCATGTGGCCGGTGCTGCTGGTGTTCATGGTGGTTGGCTTGATAGTGGGCGTATTCGGCAGCAATATCGCCATACGCAACTACCTTAAGGTGTAAAAACTTCAAATGAGAGGACGCTTTGCGCCCTCTCATTAGGAGCTTTTGATGTTTTTTTGATGCTTTTTTGTTTTAGACTTTTCAGGAACGTAAACTAAAGGAGGCTTGTCAATGAGCAAGAAATTTGTGTCGGCAGTATGCATCCTGCTGGCGGCGCTTATGTTGGGCGGGGTCCTGTTCTCCGCGCTGAGCATGACTGCCGGCGCCGTGTCACAGTCTGAGATTGACGCGCTGGAGGACCAGCGCGATGAGATACGCAGCAAGCAGGCCGATGTGAAGGAGCAGCTTGAGTCCCTGCAGAAGGACATGAGCTCTGCTCTGGATAAAAAGGCCGCGCTGGATGAGCAGAACGAGCTCAACCGTCAGGACATAGAGCTGATAAATGAGCAGATTGAAATCTATGACGGACTCATCGAGGAAAAGGCAGATGAGCTTGCGCAGGCGCTTGAGATTGAGAATAACCAGTATGTGCGCTATTGCGAGCGTGTGCGCGCAATGGAGGAGAACGGAAACTGGTCTTACATATCCTTTGTGTTCAAGGCAACGAGCTTTTCTGACCTGCTGGCCAGGCTGGACGACGTGATGGACATAGTAACGCGAGATCAGGACCTTGAGGCCGAGTACGTCGCAGCGCGAGAGAAGGTCGAGGACGTAAAGGCCGAGTATGAGCAGGTACAGGCCGACCAGGAGGTCAAGAAGGAGGAGCTCCTGGCTGAAAAGAAGCGTCTTGAGCAACAGATTGATGACGCCAGCGCGATGATAGCTGACCTTGAAAACGACATTGACATATACACCGCTTTCTATGAGGAGAATGAGGCTCTTGAGGCGGAGGTGCAGAAAAAGATAGACGAGAAGGTAGCCGAGCTCAAGGCTGAGGAGGCCCGCCGTGCCGCCGCCGCAGCAGCGGCCGCTGCCGCGGCGAATCAGCAGTACAAGCCGGTGTACAACGCTACCGGTGCTGCCGCAGGTTCTTATTCCTGGCCCTGTGCATCGAGCACATACATAACCTCAAAATTCGGCTACAGAATTCACCCGATATTCCAGACTCAGAAATACCACAGCGGCGTTGACATAGCTGCCAACAGCGGCGAGCCCATAACAGCTGCGGCGGGAGGAACGATTACTATAGCTGAGTACAGCAGCTCCTATGGCAACTATGTGGTTATTTACCACTCCGACGGCACGACGACATTGTACGCGCACATGAGCAGCATGGCTGTCAGCGCGGGACAGACCGTTAGCAAGGGAGACGTTATAGGCTATGTCGGCTCTACGGGCAACTCCACTGGGCCGCACCTGCACTTTGAGGTACGCGTAAACGGCTCCTGTGTAGACCCGCTGCAATACTTCAGCCTGAGCTTTAGCTACGCTTCTGATGCTTGACAGCGTCAAAACAGGGCATGACCGGACATTAAATGTCCGGTCATGCTGTACTAATTTTCTGCACATTTGGCATACTGATAGACATGGAAGAATGTGGCCGCGGGCCGCTTTTTTCATGGCACTTTCTCGTGGTGGTGAAAAGATGAAAAAACAATATTCACTTCTGACGCTGACTCTGACAGCCGTGGCTACGGCGCTGGCAACATTGCTTGCAGTGTTCACTATAGGATTTTTCCGCTTCGGCGGGAGCGAGGGCACAGCGTTTTTGAGCAAGCTTGACCTTTTGCGCCGCCTTGCGGAAGCTGAATATGTAGGTCAGGTAGACTGGGACACGGTTACCGATAGTGCATGCCGCGGCATCATAGACGCGCTGGACGACCGGTGGAGCTATTACATGACGGCAGGGGAATATGCTGACTATCAGCAGCGCGCGTCGAACATTGCCAGCGGCATAGGTGTGACAGTGACAGCGCGCGATGAGGGCGGCTTTGTGATTGTCACAGTGGCCAACGGCTCTCCGGCAGAGGCCGCGGGAGTTGAGCCGGGCCAGGTGATAGTCTCTCTCGGGGGGCAGGATGTGACGGCTATGGATGCCGCGCAGCTTCGCGAGCTTATAATGTCACAGCCCGGCAGCTTTGAGCTCGGACTTCTGGATGCCGGCGGCGAGGCGCTGAGCGTGACTGTACACACGGACACCTTCTACTCAAGCCCTGTGAGTTTTGAAATGCTCGAGGGAGACGTTGGGTATATCCGCATTGCAAACTTCGAGGAGGGGGCCGCAGAAAACGCTGTGTCGGCCCTTGAAACGCTCCAGGAGCAGGGGATGAGGGCGCTTGTGTTCGATGTACGTTCAAACCCAGGCGGGCGTCTGAGCGAGCTTATAGACCTGCTTGACCGTCTTTTGCCGGAGGGCGATGTGTTTATCAGCGTCGGACGCGACGGAGAGGAGGAAATTTATTCCTCTGACGCCGAGTGTATTGAGCTGCCGATGGCGGTGCTGATAAATGAGAAAACCTACTCCGCCGCCGAATTTTTTGCTGCTGCGCTCAGTGAGTATGACAGGGCTGCCGTTATTGGCGCGCCGAGCACCGGAAAGGGTCGCAGCCAGGTCACCTTTGAGTTGTCGGACGGCAGCGCGGTGCATTTGTCCACGCGCCGCTATCTCACTCCCAAGCGTGTGGACCTGTCCGAGCAGGGCGGGCTGACGCCGGATATAGTTGTCGAGCAGAGCGCCGAAGGCGATGCGCAGCTTGACGCGGCGCTGAAATATCTGTCTTGACAGGGACAACGATTGCCTTTATAATAAAGCTTTAGAAAGCGGCATAGCCGCTTTCTTGATTTGTTTATAAAAGATTGTAAAAAATTAACTGATAATAGAAGGGTGACAAACGCATGGCGAATGAAAGCAGATACAAAATGAGTCAGGAGCGCCTTGACAAGCTCAAGGAGGAGCTGGAGTACCTCCAGACCGTGAGAGAAAAGGAGGTAGCCGAGCTGATAAAGGAGGCGCGCAGCTTCGGCGACCTGTCGGAAAACAGCGAGTATGACGAGGCAAAAACCGAGCAGGGTAAGCTCTACTCAAAGATAGCGGAGATACAGTCGCTTATCGAAAACGCGGAGATAGTTGAAATGACGGCCGTTGCCGGTACTGTGGGCCACGGCAGCCATGTAAAGGTGCGCGACATCGAGGCGGACTGCGTCGATGAGTACCAGATAGTAGGTTCTCAGGAGGCCGACCCCATGGACGGAAAAATATCCAGTGACAGCCCCTTTGGACGCGGACTGCTGGGTCACTGTATAGGTGAGACCGTGACGGTGGAGTCCCCCTCCGGTCCCATTGCCTTTGAGATTCTGGAAGTCAACTGATTCCAAATAAATATAGGGAGAAGAACGAATGAGTGAGGAGATAAGAAGCGAGCAGAACGCGCAGGAGGAGAATCTGTCCGAAATTTTGCAGGTGCGCCGCGATAAGCTCAAGGCTCTTCAGGAAGAGGGGCGCGACCCCTTTCAACAGACAAAGTTTGTGCGCAGCGCATGGACGAGCGAAATAAAGGAGAGCTATGATTCCTTTGACGGCAAAACAGTGTCCGTAGCCGGACGAATCATGTCAAAGCGCGGCATGGGCAAGGCCATATTCTGCCACATAAAGGACGACAGGGGACAGCTTCAGCTTTACGTACGCGCCGACGCGGTGAGCGAGCAGGAGTTTGCCGATTTCAGAAAGTACGACATAGGAGATATAATCGGTGTGTCCGGTTATGTTTTCCGCACAAAAACAGGCGAGGACAGCGTACATGTCCACTCTGTGACTCTGCTGTGTAAGTCTCTGCGCCCGCTGCCTGAGAAGTTTCACGGTATGACAAACACGGAGCTGAAATACCGCCAGCGCTATGTTGACCTCATCATGAGCGACGAGAGCCGCCGTAATTTTGAGATACGCTCAAAGTTTATAAGCTTTGTACGCCGTTTTCTGGAAAAGCGCGGATACATGGAGGTAGAAACGCCCGTGCTCAACACCATCTCCGGAGGTGCCGCGGCTCGTCCGTTCATAACCCACCACAATACGCTCGACCTGAATATGTATCTGCGCATTGCTACGGAGCTGAATCTCAAGCGCCTTATCGTCGGCGGAATTGAGCGGGTGTACGAGATTGGCCGTATTTTCCGCAACGAGGGTATGGATACGCGTCACAATCCCGAGTTTACCACCGTGGAGTTGTATGAGTCCTATGCCGACTTCAACGACATGATGGATTTGTTTGAGGACCTGCTTTCCTCCGCTGCAATGGTGATTTTGGGGACATATGACATACACTGGCAGGGCCAGGACATAAGCCTTGCGCCGGGCTTTCGCCGCATGACAATGGCTGAGGCGGTAAAGGAATATCTTGGCGTGGATTTTATGGCAATAGATTCAGACGCGGAGGCCGTAGCCGCTGCAAAGGCAGAGGGCGTGGATATGGACGGTGTTGAGCCTACCTGGGGCCATGCGCTGTACGAGTGCTACGACCAGAAGGTGGAGGAGAAAATGATTCAACCTACCTTTATCACTATGCACCCCGTAGATGTGTCGCCGCTGGCAAAGCGCAGCCCGAGCGACCCGCGCCTTACTGAGCGGTTTGAGCTCTTTATTTGCCGCAGTGAGATGGGTAATGCCTTTTCTGAGCTCAATGACCCGATTGACCAGAGGCAGCGCTTTGCAAAGCAGATGGAGCTGCGCGAGAAGGGCGACGAGGAGGCCGAGATGATGGACACCGACTTCATAAACGCTCTTGAGTACGGAATGCCGCCCACAGGCGGTCTCGGCATAGGCATTGACCGTTGTGTGATGATGCTCACCGGCTGCGACTCAATACGCGACGTGATATTGTTCCCGACAATGAAGCCGATTGATTGAGTAACCCTTTATAAGCCTGTATGCGTGAGCTCGTAAGAGCAGGCGTGAGGCCTTACGCCACTGATTTACGCCAATTCACGCCTATCTTACGCCGAAAAGTTTTTGGAACTTATGC
>CATJWG010000196.1 GCA_949744165.1 uncultured Eubacteriales bacterium
CCTACCGGTCCTGAGGGCCCTGCGGGCGCAGCTGGCGCCGTGGGCGCTACCGGTCCTGCCGGCCCGACTGGTCCCACCGGTCCTGAGGGACCTGCGGGCGCAGCTGGTGCAGCTGGCGCCGTGGGCGCTACCGGTCCTGCCGGCCCGACTGGTCCCACCGGCCCTGCGGGCGTTGTAACGCCGGGTGCGGCAGTTGCGGATCTCGACCCTGCCGCTACGCTGCCTGACGTTGTAACCACCGTAAACAGCCTGCTCGCCTCTCTGCGCACTGCGGGAGTAATATCCACCTGATACCAATAAAGACAAATGGGCCGCCCAAGCGCGGCCCTAAGCTTTTCCGGACAGCTCAACATACGCAGGAGGAACGGACAAGATGATAACCATAAGCTTATGCATGATAGTGAAAAATGAGCTGAACACCCTGCCGCGGTGTCTCAGCTCCGCCGCCGGTATAGCCGATGAGATTATAATCGTCGACACAGGCAGCACCGATGGAACTCAGGATGCGGCGCGCCGCTACACTGATAAAATTTTTGACTTCAAATGGTGCGACGACTTTTCCGCGGCGCGCAATTTCTCCTTTTCCAAGGCCTGCATGGATTACTGCATGTGGCTCGACGCCGACGACATCATTCTCCCGCACGACAGGGAGCTTCTTCTCAAGCTCAAGGAAACTCTCGCGCCTGACACGGACATTGTAATGCTGCGCTATCAGTCCGCTGCGCCGGAAGGAGGAATGAGCACCCTGAGCTATTACCGCGAGCGGCTGCTCCGTCGGGGGGCCGGCTTCCGCTGGGCAGGTGCGGTTCATGAGGCGATAACACCACGCGGAAAAATTGTATACTCAGACGCCGCCGTCACTCACGCAAAAATGGGCTCCGGCGACCCCTGCCGCAACCTGAGAATATTTGAAAAGCTTATAGCCCATGGACGTGAGCTGTCACCGCGCGAGCAGTTTTACTATGCCCGCGAGCTTACATACCACGGACGCGACGAGGAAGCCGCCCAAATGTTCAGCCGCTTTCTTGATTCCGGCCGCGGCTGGGTTGAAAACAAGCTCGAGGCCTGTTTGAATCTCTGTGCCTGTCTTAAGCGGCTCGGCCGCGAAGAGGAGGGTTTCTCAGCCCTGCTGCGCTCCCTACGCTTCGGACAGCCACGTGCGGAGGCCTGCTGCGAGCTCGGACACTTTTTCTCCGCGCGCGGCGATTTTTCAACCGCCCGGTTCTGGTACGAATGCGCGTTGTCCGCCCCCGACGGCGAGCGTTCCGGCGGCTTCTCCACGCCTGACTGCCATGGCTATACTCCCTGCATCGGCCTGTGCCAATGCTGCTGGCGTCTTGGCGACACGCACAGCGCACGCGAATACAACGAGCGGGCCGGCAGGATAAAGCCCCACGGCGCGGAATATCTGTATAACAAGCGTTTTTTTGACGGGGTACAATAACAGCGCAGCCCCCGGTGGCGCGGCAGAATAGATTATCTGCCGCGCCACTCAAATTTTGCTCGTGCGTTTTCACTGTTATGACAATCAGCAACGCGAAACACAGAATTCTGTTTTCATTCTCAGATTTCTCTTTCTATAAAATAATTCGCAATCTCAAAGGCCTCTATCCTTCTTTTCGCTAAAGTTATCTGCGATTTATACCGTTCAGGGCTCCCCTTTGATTCAAATGTTTTTACTGTCTGTCTCAGTTTATGCAATGTGGAATCTATCTGCCTTTTCGCTTCCGTCAGCTCAGCTTTTGAAAAGCAAATTTTCTTCGTGTCATGCGCCCCGTCCATTGCCTGAATTCCCCCTTCTGAGACCTTCACTCTCCGTCTTTCTCCATCTCCGGCTGCAAATATTCGCTGATAAACACGTCCGCAGCGTGACCCTGCGCAGCTCCCCTGGGCGTGAGAATACACGCCTCCCTCTCCATTTTCGGCAAATCAACCGGTATTCGCAGCAGCTCTCCGCGCTCCACGCTTCTGCGTACATACTGCCAAGGCAGCATCGCCACTCCGAAGTTGCTGCGCACGGCGTGGACAACAAGTTCTATTGTCGTGACCTCAATGTCCGGCTCATATTCAAGCCCATGGCGGCCAAAAATCTCGCGCGTATACCGCTTCGTACCCGAACCCTCCGGCACGGAGACAAATGGATACTCCCACAGCTCCCGCACGCTGCGCTGCCTCTCTGCCAAAAACGCAAAACGCGCTCCGGTAACAAAGCACTCCTCAATCTTCCCTATCGCGCGCACGTCTATCCTCGCGTCCGACGGGAATGGCATGTGCAAAATCGCAAGGTCCAGCTCCTCGCGACGGAGCATGTCCAGAATACGCTCAGTCAGTGCGTTGCGGAAGCGTATCTTTACATTCGGGTAGTCGCGCGTGAAGCGCTCGAGCGCTGGCAGCACATAGGCGCGAAAGCTCATCTCCGTCGAAGCAATACTCAGGCTGCCTCCGTCGAGCCTGTGCGCGGACTCAAGCTCCTGCTGAGCGGTCATCAAAAGCGAACAGGCCGGTTCAGCACGCTTCCAGAGTATCTGCCCCTCCTCCGTAAGCTGCACACCTCGCTTGCTTCGGACAAACAGCCGGCAGGAAAGCTGCTCCTCCAGCTTTTGAATAGCCTTTGTCACCGTCGGCTGGGTCACGCAAAGCCGCTCCGCCGCCGCGGTAAGGCTTCCGGTTTTGACCACGTAGTAAAATACCTTGTAATATTCAAAATTTGTGTCAATCGGCTGCTGCGTCATAGGATGTTAATCCCTTCCCCCATCGCTTATAAAGTCTTCCTTCAAAACCTGCATGAGCGCCTGACGGTCCGGCGAATCCATAGCCGAGACGCGGTCGGCCTGGCGGACAACCATGTTCTCAAAGACGTTGCGCACATCGCGCCCGTTTCCGAAGTTGGCATCGCGGTTCTTAAAAAGCTGCTCGAAAAATTGCTCGGCGTACTCAAGCGCGTCAGGCGCGAGCACATAGCCGTTTTTTTCGCACAGCCCTGAGAAAATGCTCATGAGCTGCTCTCCGTTGTAGTCGGCAAAATAGAAATACTTGTTAAAGCGCGACTGCAAGCCCGGGTTAGAGTTTATAAACTCGTCCATCGGATCAGTGTACCCCGCCACAATGACCACAAAATCGTCGCGCTTGTCCTCCATGGCCTTAAGAATCGTGTCTATCGCCTCGCGGCCAAAATCGCCCTCCATGCCTCCTGCAAGCGAATACGCCTCGTCTATAAACAGCACGCCGCCAAGAGCGCTGTTTATTACCTCCTGCGTTTTCAGCGCCGTCTGCCCAACGAAGCCCGCCACAAGCCCCGAGCGGTCAACCTCCACAAGCTGCCCCTTCGACAGTACGCCTATTGCCGCGTACAGTCCCGCAAGAATCCGCGCAACCGTCGTCTTACCCGTGCCTGGGTTTCCCATGAACACCAGATGCAGCGACATTGGCGGCACCGGCAGCCCCGTCTCTTGGCGCAGCCGGCGCACCTTTATCAGATTTATCAGGCTCTTTACGTCCTTTTTTATGTCGTCAAGACCCACAAGAGACTCAAGCTGGGCCATAAGTGCGTCGAAATCCGGCTTTTCCGCCTGCGCCGCCGCGGCCTTGTCCGGCGTTTTCACACCCAGAGTCCCCCTTGAGGCCGCTGGCGGGTTTTTCTCCTGAAAGCTTGGCTCACCGCTGGTTACAAAGTCCGCGGCGTTAAGAGCCGCCTTTGATTTTTTCACTCCGTTTCCGTCGCATATCGCCGATAGCTTGTCGCAGCAGTCGGTGATATACTGCGCTTCGGCGAAGCTCACGTCGTCGTCCACAGCGGCGAGGCACAGCAGTATGTTAGTGAACATACGGATGAATACTCGAGAGTAGTCCGTGCCGCGGCGCACATCGTTTTCTGCCAGCGACCAGAAAAACAGCGGCGGCATAAATTCCCCCGAGGCGCACACCTGCTCCGTCAGCTCCCACAAGAGCCAGCGCGGCATAACTGCGCCCTTTGAAAAAAGCTGGTTGGCCGCGTCCGTATGTCCCTGAGTCACCGCACCTGAGCGGCTCCAGAGCTGGCAGGCACAATGGGCCATAAACTGGTCCAGTTCCCCGGCCGTCCCGCGTCCCGCCACCTTGTAGAAAGCCTCAGTGTTGGCGATATAGGTTTTGTGCAGCTGCTCCGGCGTGCGCTTCCAGTTACTCGGCATTTTCCTCATCCTCCGGTTTTCAGTGTGTCGAAAAAGCGGCAAATCCACTTTTTTGAGAAAATTTCGCTGCACTCTTCGCCTCGTCTTTTTCCGCCTGCGGCGTCAAAAGATTCTACGCTCGTTCCGCGCAAAGAGTTTTCTCTGGCTCACATGTCACCAGAGAAAACTCTTTGATTTTATTTGCGGCGTGCCGCAAACTCTGCGAGGCTTTGGCTGCAGTTTGAAATCTCCGGTTTTGTCTTTGAGAAATATTATATACCGCTAAAACGCGTTTCTCAACACTTGTGTTGATGTTTTTCATTTTTTGTGGTATGCTGTCATGGAAAAATTTTTTATACACCGAAAAATTACCGACAGGAGTCCTTTCCATATGAGAATGCGCAAAAAACCAAACCTTGTCCCGCGGCTTACGCGCGCCGCTGCGGTAATGATACAACAGCCCGAGGACTGCCGCGGGCGCTGGCACGGGCTTTTTCCCGCTTATGAGCACATACATCTCGAGCTCGGCTGCGGCAAGGGCCGCTTCACCGCCGACACCGCCGAGGCAAATTCCGGCGTGCTGCTCGTCGCCGTGGAGCGCGTGCCGGACGCGATGGTTGTGGGGATGGAGCGTGTAATAAGCCGCGGGATAGAAAACGTGAGGTTTATTGACCGCGACGTCGTCGGACTGTGTGAGATTTTCGACGCAGGCGAGGTTGAGCGGATATACCTTAACTTCTGCGACCCCTGGCCCAAGAGCCGCGACGCCAAGCACCGGCTGACCGCTCCTGACTTCCTGCGCATGTACGCTCAACTGCTGCCCAATGGCGGTGAGCTTCACTTCAAAACCGACAACCGCCCGCTTTTCGACTGGTCGCTTGAGCAGCTTGAGGGCGAGCTGTGGACTCTGCGCGAGGTAACCAACGATCTGCACGCGGACGGCATATGCGGTATAATGACCGACTACGAGGCCAAATTTCACGCTCAGGGCGTGAAAATAAACCGGCTCGCCGCCGTCAAAACCGCACAGACTAAAACCATGGCCGCTGGCAGCGCCGGACGCCTTCGCAACGCAAGTCTCGCCGACGCGAAGGGCCGCGCCGACTCTCTGGCAGCAAATCTGGCAAAGGAGGCTTAAGGCGTGAGATTTATTTCCTGGAACGTAAACGGCCTGCGCGCCGTGCTCAAAAAGGGCTTTGAGGGCATATTCAGCACCCTTGACGCGGACTTCTTCTGCCTTCAGGAAACAAAGCTGCAAGCCGGCCAGATAGAGCTTTCTCTGCCCGGCTACGAGCAATATTGGTGCTACGCCGAGAAAAAAGGCTATTCCGGCACCGCGATATTTACCCGCCACACGCCGCTGTCGGTCTCCTACGGTCTCGGCATACCCGAGCATGACACGGAGGGCCGCGCCGTGACGCTGGAATACGCAGATTTTTACCTTGTGTGCGTCTATACCCCCAACTCACAGGACGGACTGCGCCGCATTGACTACCGCATGGATTGGGAGGACGCTTTCCGCGCCTATCTGCTCGCACTTGATGCGAAGAAGCCTGTTATCGTCTGCGGCGACATGAACGTTGCTCACAACGAAATCGACCTGAAAAATCCTTCTGCAAACCACAACAACCCTGGCTTTTCCAACGCCGAGCGCGCAAAATTCACCGAGCTTCTGGACTCCGGCTTTACGGACACCTTCCGGCGCATGTATCCGGAGGCGCGCGACGCCTACAGCTGGTGGAGCTACCGCGCTGCGGCCAGGGAGAGAAACGTTGGCTGGCGTATAGACTATTTTCTCGTCTCCGACCGCTTTTACGACCACGTCAGCCGCGCGTATATCTGCCCTGAAATAATGGGCAGCGACCACTGCCCAGTTGGTCTGGACATAATGCTGTGATGCGGATAGGCAGCGTTGAAATAAACGGCCGGCTCGTGCTCGCACCCATGGCGGGCGTTACGGACGCGTCCTTTCGCCATCTCTGCCGGCGGCACGGTGCGGCCCTGACCTGCACCGAGATGGTCAGCGCACGCGCGCTGACCTACGGCGACAAAAAGACCAAAGCACTTTTGCAGACGCTTTGTGGCGACGGCCCCGTTGCCGTGCAGATTTTCGGCCACGAGCCCGAGGTAATGGCCGAGGCCGCACCTATGGCAAGGGAACTCTCCGGTGCGGACATAATAGATATAAACATGGGCTGTCCCGTAGGCAAGATTGCCGGCAACGGCGACGGCTGCGCTCTTATGAAAAATATTGACCTCGCCGCGGAGATTATCTCCGCCGTGGTAAAAGCCTCGGGCTGTCCCGTGACAGTTAAATTCCGCAAGGGCTGGGACAAGGGCAATGTCAACGCCGTGGAGTTCGCGAAAATGTGCCAAAGCGCCGGCGCGGCCGCCATAGCGGTCCACGGCCGGACCCGCGTACAAATGTACGAGGGTGCGGCGGACTGGGACATAATCCGCGAGGTAAAGCGTGCCGTGGAAATACCCGTTACCGCCAACGGCGACGTATGGACAGCCGCCGACTGTGCGCACATATTGCGCTATACCGGCTGCGATGCGGCCATGATAGGCCGCGGCAGCTTCGGGAATCCCTGGATTTTTGAGCAGGGAAATGCGGCTTTGGACGGCCTGCCCGTTCCCGAAGCGCCGCCGCTTGCCCGCCGGATTGACGAGGCTGTGGAGCAGATTGAGCTCTCCGCCGAACTGCGGGGTGAGCGCGTCGCCTGCCTGGAGGCGCGGCGGCATCTGGCCTGGTATCTGCGCGGCGTAGCGCACTCGTCTTATTACAAGCAGGAAATTGTACGCATGGAAACGCTCGACGACCTTCACAGGACGGCCGCGGGCATCAAAAAAGATTTGAGGTGAGGCTTTGAAACCCGAGGAGGA
>CATJWG010000197.1 GCA_949744165.1 uncultured Eubacteriales bacterium
AAAAACGCCGTGCTGCCGATAATGGCGGCGAGCCTGTTGTCCGGAGGCTGCACGCGGCTGACAAACTGCCCGCGCCTGCTGGACGTGGACGCCTCGATTGAAATACTGCGCCATTTAGGCTGCACCGCCGCGCGGGAGGGAGAGAGTATAGTCATTGACTCCTCCGGCGCGGATGAAATACATATACCCCATGAGCTGATGCTCAAAATGCGCTCGTCCGTGATGTTCATGGGCGCGATACTCGCCCGTTGCGGAGAGGTAAGGCTTTCCACCCCCGGCGGCTGTGAGCTTGGCAGCAGGCCGATAGACCTGCATCTGAAGGCTCTGGCCGAAATGGGGGCCGAGATAATCGAGGACAGCGGAGAGGTGTGCTGCCGCGCCGCTCACCTTCGGGGAGGACATATAAACCTTGACTTCCCCAGCGTGGGCGCCACGGAGAACATAATGCTCGCTGCCTGTGCTGCCGAGGGCACGACGGTGATAACCAACGCCGCACGCGAGCCGGAGATTGAGGATTTGCAGAGGTATCTCAATGCGTCCGGCGCGCGTATCACAGGAGCGGGAACCCCGTGCGTGACAGTGGAGGGTTTTAAAAAGCCGGAGCAGGGACGCGAGGTGGCCTATAGAATTATGCCCGACCGCATTGCCGCGGCCACCTATCTGTGCGCGGCGGCGGCAGCGGGAGGAGACGTGCTGCTGCGCGGCGTACAGCCGGAGCATATCAGCACAATTATTTCTTCCCTTCGGGACATGGGCTGTGGTATAATAATCAACTATAATACCCTGCGCATCCGGCGAGACGGTGCGCTCAAGGCCCCGCGGCCTGTTATAACCAAGCCGTACCCTGGCTTTCCCACGGATGCACAGGCCCTGCTTATGGCGGCCTGTCTGCGTGCTGAGGGTACCTCAGTGTTTGTTGAGAACATCTTTGAAAACCGCTACCGCCACGTTGACGAGCTCCGCCGGCTCGGTGCGGACATACGCACTGAGGGACGAGTGGCGATGGTAACTGGAGTGAAGCGGCTCAGCGGCGCGCCGGTGACGGCGACGGACCTGCGCGGCGGTGCTTCGATGGTGATAGCGGCACTGAGCGCACAGGGTGAGACAAACGTATATGATTGCGGCCATATTCTGCGCGGCTACGACGGGCTGGATGCCGCAATGCGCAGCCTTGGCGCACAGATAAGGCTGAAGGAATAAGCTTAGACTATCTACGAAAGAGAGCGTTTTACCTTGACAGAAGCACAGAAAAATAAAAGAAGACGCAGCGTGCTTTATGCGCCGCTGTCGTTTATCCTGATATGCGCGGCGCTGGTGTTCGGAATGAGCGTGTTTTTCCGCGTTTCGAGCATTGAGGTCAGCGGAAATCTGATATACAGCGCTGAGGACGTTATCGAGGCCAGCGGGATTGAGGAAGGCGACAACCTGTTCTTCCTCAACCGCTCCGCGGCCGTAGCCCGTATTTACGCCAAGCTGCCGTATGTTGAGCTGGCCACGGTAAATCCCAGCCTGCCGAACAAAATCACGATTGAGCTCAATGAGAGCGCGGCCATCGCCTGCGTTGAGGCGGAGGACGGCTGGTGGGCCATAGACCGCGGCTGCAAGCTGCTCTCCCGCGTTGAGGCAGGCGAGACGGCCAGCCTCATCCGCGTCACGGGACTGTCTCCCATAGCTCCCGCCATTGGCGATATAGTAGCCCCTGGTGAGGCGGAAAGCCCGAAGGTGACGTATTTAGAGGAGATATTAAAGCGTATAGTCGCTCTGGGCATGGCCCCCGACGTAACGGAGATTGACATCTCGGGAGTCTCCAACCCGAGCTTTGACTATCTCGGACGCTTTCGGGTTAAGCTTGGCAGCATCGATGACATTGATTACAAATTCCAGCTTTTGCTCAGCGCCGTGTCCAAGCTTGAGCCCGGAGACAGCGGCACGCTGGACCTGTCTATAGACAAACGCGCGCATTTGACCTACGATTGATAATTATTCAAAAATATGACAAAATAAGAAAGCACTGCTGAATTCGCAGCTTGTGCGATGCAAAATACTTCAGATAAACGCTAAAACCGCTTATTTTAGGAGCGCAGCGATAAAAAGTGTTGACCTTCGGGCAAAATAGTATTAGAATAAAGTGAAATATTGGATACAAAACGGAGAAGAATATATTCCGTACCGATAAAATATGCGTGGGGAGGCAATAGATATGTCATTTGTTCCTGAGACGGGGCCGGAAAACGTCGTGACGATAAAGGTCGTTGGCGTGGGCGGAGCCGGCAATAACGTTGTCAACAGGATGGTAAGCTCCGGAACAAAGGGAGTTGAGTTCATAGCGGTAAACACGGACAAGCAGGCTCTGGCAATTTCAAGCGCCGATCAGAAGATACAAATTGGCGAAAAACTCACCCACGGCCAGGGTGCGGGTTCCGACCCCGACGTAGGCAAGCGCTCGGCGGAGGAGAGCCGCAACAACATCGCAAAAAGTCTTGAGGACGCGGACATGGTGTTCATCACCGCCGGCATGGGCGGAGGCACGGGTACCGGAGCGGCCCCCACGGTAGCCGATATAGCTAAGGAGGCCGGCATACTGACAGTCGGCGTCGTGACCAAGCCCTTCACTTTTGAGGGCAAGAGAAGGATGGACCAGGCCCGCCGCGGCGTTGAGGAGCTGCTGGGCAAGGTTGACAGTCTGCTGATAATCCCCAACGACCGCCTTAAATACGCAACCGATCAGAAAGTGACCTTTGCCAACGCATTTGAAATAGCAGACGACGTGCTTCGCCAGGCCGTGGTGTCTATATCCGACCTTATAAAGAGCACCGGCTTTATAAACCTGGACTTTGCGGATGTGACATGCATCATGAAGGATGCAGGCTACGCCCACATGGGCGTGGGCACCGCCGTGGGTAAGGGTAAGGCCGAGGAGGCCGCACGCGCCGCCGTCGCCAGCCCCCTGATGGAGACCTCCATAAACGGCGCGCATGGAGTATTGATAAATATTACCGGCTCGGCCGATATGGGCCTTGAGGATGTGGAGGCCGCTGCGGGTCTGGTTCAGGAGGCCGCACATCCTGACGCGAATATCATCTTCGGCGCGACCTTTGACGACTCGATGGACGACCAGATCCGCGTCACCGTTATAGCCACCGGTTTTGAGGAATCTGGCGAGACAATAGAAAAGAGACCGGCCGCCGCGGCTCAGGCTGCGCCGGCGAAGCAGGAGGAGCTGTTCTCGGCAGCGGCGGAGAAGGCTGCTCAGACCACTGCCGCTCCTAAGCCGGAACAGCCGAAGCCGCCCGAGGAAGAGGACCCGTTCGAGGGAATTTTCAAAATTTTCAATTCGAAATAAGGGCGCATACGGCGCGATATCATGAACCTCCGCCGGGTAAAAGCGGGGGTTCATGTTCTGTCATGGCATGAAAGGTGTCATAATTTTGACATGTGCCGACGTATAATTGGACAGTCTTTATCTTTGTACACAGCGCAGACGAATATATGCTGTCGGATTTGACTGGCAACGTGAAAACGTAGGGAAAGGAAGGATGCCGTGCGTAGGAGGAAGGCTTTTGCCGGCCTTTGTGCGTATTGAGCGTCGCATGGCGATTTGTATGAGAATGCGCAGAATCCTTTTTGTAATTGCCGTGTCTATACGAACATATATGGATAAAAATGTATCGCGCGCCGCCGCGGCACTGTCGTATTTCCTCATGCTCTCGGTGTTTCCGATGTTCGTGTGCCTGTATGAGATGCTCGGTAGCATGTTCCCCACAACTGAGGCAATACGTTCCTTTGCCAGAGGACTGCTGCCGGTGGAAACGCTTGACACGATAGTGGAGTATCTCGGATACATCACCCTCAACCGAAGCCGCTCCATGCTGATGATGGCGCTTATCGCGATGGCCACGACCTCCGCCGCGGCTTACCGCACACTGGACAACATCATGGGAGAGATACGAGGCAGTAAGCGCTTTAATGGGCCGTTTGCGGTGGTGTTCAGCTTTTTGTTTTCGATTATCTTTCTCGCCGCGGTGTATTTCGGCGTGATTGTCATGATAACCGGAAACTGGTTTATAAATTTCATAAGTGAGCATGTGACAATCCTTAATATCTCGACCAACTGGAACTGGGCGCGGTTTATTCTGCTGTTTCTGCTGTTGTTTGTGATAATTTTGGGGCTCTACCGTATAACAGCGCCGAAGCGCAGGCGGGTACGGGTTTTTGCCGGCGCTCTGGTGGCATCAATCTCTCTGGTGGCGGTGAGCATAGTCTTTTCGTACTTTATCGGAATGAGCGTGAAATATCCGCTTATTTACGGCTCTCTGGCTTCAGTGATGATACTGATGCTGTGGTTTTACCTGTGCGGAAATATTGTCATCTCAGGTAATATCGTCAACGTGGTGCTGGAGCGGCTGTAGCTTTTTTCACAGAGGATACTGTCTATCTACAGCTGACCAAAGCTGCTTTTAGAGCAGCAGTTGCAGCAACAAAAACATTTGGTTCATACATTGTTTACATTTGAGATCCTACAGAACCGTGAACTCGGAGAGGCATTTTTTTTACAATCGAAGCGCCCCGTTTAGCGGGGCGCTTCTTGTATTTTAAAGTGCGTATATATTTTCCGGAGCAAAATGTCGAATTTTGGTTTAAGATGGTGCAGAGACAATTCGTCACGACAGGAACAAATGGGAGGTTCTACAAATGATGGATTACGGATACATACGAGTATCCAGCACCGACCAGAACGAGATAAGGCAGCTTCTGGCGATGCGCGGCCGGGGTATACCGGAAATGAGGATATACATGGACAAGCAGTCAGGTAAGGACTTCGAGCGCCCACAGTACAAGCGGCTGCTGAGAAAGCTGAGAGCGGGAGATTTGCTGTATGTTCTGAGCATTGACCGGCTTGGGCGCAATTATCAGGAGATACAAAACCAGTGGCGGGTTTTGACAAAGGAAATAGGCGTGGATATCTGCGTGATAGACATGCCGTTGCTGGAC
>CATJWG010000198.1 GCA_949744165.1 uncultured Eubacteriales bacterium
CACGTGCGCGTCGTCCTGGTTAAAGCAGCGCACGCGGAACAGGCCGTGCAGAGCGCCGGACAGCTCGTGCCGGTGGACAAGGCCAATCTCGCCCACGCGCAGGGGCAGGTCACGGTAGCTGTGCGGCTCGCTCGAGTAAACTAACATTCCTCCGGGGCAGTTCATGGGCTTGACGGCGAAGTCCACCTCGTCAATTATCGTGGTGTACATATTGTCCTTGTAGTGGTCCCAATGGCCGGAACGCTCCCAGAGCTGGCGGTTGAGCATTATCGGGGTGGAAATTTCCACATATCCGTACTTCTTGTGAACCTCACGCCAATAGTCAAGCAGGGTGTTTTTCAGCACCATGCCTTTTGGCAGGAAGAAGGGGAAGCCCGGTCCCTCGTCGCGGAGCATGAACAGTCCCAGTTCCCTGCCCAGGCGGCGGTGGTCGCGCTTTTTGGCCTCCTCAATGCGCTGAATGTAGGCGTCGAGCTCGTCCTTCTTCGGGAAGGCAACACCGTAAATGCGCTGGAGAGTTTCGCGGCTGGAGTCGCCGCGCCAATAGGCGGCGTTGCAGGCTGTAAGCTTTAGTGCGTTACCCTTTACGCGGCCAGTGGAGTCCAGGTGCGGGCCGGCGCACAGGTCGGTAAACTCACCCTGCTTATAGAAGCTTATCGCCTCTCCCTCAGGCAGGTCGTTAATAAGCTCAACCTTGAACGGCTCGTCCTTCATAAGCTCCAGAGCCTCGGCGCGCGGCAGCTCAAAGCGCTCTATTTTCAGCTTTTCCTTGCATATTTTTCGCATCTCTCCCTCAATCTTCTCAAGGTGCTCGGGAGTAAAGGCAAAGGGGGCGGACAGGTCGTAGTACCAGCCCTCGTCAATCGATGGGCCAATCGCGAGCCTGGTCTCCGGCCACAGGCGCTTTACCGCCTGCGCCATGATGTGCGAACAGGTGTGCCAGTAGGTTTTCCTGTACTCGGGGTTTTCAAAGGTGTATTTGTTCTCGTCCATATTGAATTTCCTCTCTTCCTGAAAACTATTTGCAAAACAAAAAAACGGCACACCTTGATACCGGAATCGGTATCAAGGGTGCCGTGCACGGTTCCACCTTGACGTTTAACTCGTTCGCGCTGTAACGTGCGCACACGCAGCAGCTTAGTTTCTCGCCGCCGGGCTCGGGAGCGGTGGACTTCGCGCGGCTTCGCAGCGGCTTTCAGCCCATGGCCGCTGTCTCTTTACCGGCTTTTTCGCGTCGTCTTCTCCGTCATCGCTTTTTAATGATTTCAAATCTTATCACCATTATTCCCGTTTGTCAACAGAAATACACCGCCATTATATTTTCCCCTCGCTTTCAGCCGCATTTTGACCTTGCCTTTGCGCCGGCGGTAATGTATACTGTGGGCAGAAACGCAAAAAACAGCAGGATATGCGGCAGCTCCCGCAATCCTGCACAAACAGGAAAGGGAGAAGAAAAACATGAAAAAAGCTATGTCTCTTATCCTCGTGCTGGCGCTGTGCCTCGCGCTGGCTGTCCCCGCGCTGGCCGTGGAGAGCACAACTGCCAAGCTAACGCCTGAGGCCGCCTCGGCCTATCAAGACATCGTCGATGGCCTTTACCGCGAGTACGGAGCGCCGGCCGATACAGGCCACACCAGCGGCGACATGGCAATCCACGTCGGCATGTGCGGCGGATATATCGTTGACCTCGGCGACGGCGGTTGTCCCGAGCTGGTCGTCGCCTGCGCCAGGGAGAACAAATCCTTTGCCGTAAGCTACCAGTCCTGCGTCAAGGTTTACACCTGGAACGGAACGAGCGCCGTCCTTGCTTATGACGAGCAGGTGCTGGCAAGCGGAAACGGCCGGTCCTGGCCCACCTATACCCTGTGCCAGAACGAGAACAGCGCGTGGCTGGACCTCACGTGGGAATATCTTCCCTCATACGACTATTCCACTGGGCAGATGATTGACGGCGGCGCTGAAACCGAGCATTACCGTATGGAGAACGGGGAGATGAAGCAGTTCACTCCCCAAACCGCGGCGGCCTCATCCGCCGTGCTGGGTTCCTATGACTACATCGGCTTCGCCAACTACGACGAGCTGAAGGCCTTGTTGGCAAACGCGGCGGGCTCCGCTCCCTCAGGCGCCGACGCTCCTGCCGTCACCGTGAACAGCGAGGCCGTGGTCTGGGCTGACGCCGCACCCTTTATCGACGGAAACGGCCGCACAATGGTACCCCTGCGCGCCGTGGCGGACGCCATGAAGCTGACCGTGAGCTGGGATGCCGACGCCCGCGAGGCCGCTTTCACTGACGGCAGCAGGACCATTTACTTCCCCATAGGCAGCACCGACGCACGCACCAGCGGCGGCGGCAACGTACAGATGGATACCGCCGCCGTGATAGTAAGCGAGCGCACCTACGCGCCCATCCGCTATCTGGCGGAGTTCTTCGGCCATGAAGTCGGCTGGGACGACGCAACGCGGACCGTAACAATAAAATAAAAGTTGACCGCGCAAAAGCTCCCCGAGTCCTTTGGACTCGGGGAGCTTTAGACTATCAAAAACCTCGTAGAGTTTCGCCGCCGCGGCGAAATAAAGTTAAACTGTTTTTCCGTTGGAGTGTACGCCGGAAAAACTCTTTGAGCGTAGCGAGCGTCGAATCGTCCGCCGGAGGCAGGCAACCGATGAGCGCCCGCAGGCGCCGTGCAAGCGAGCAACCGCCGCAAAGCGGTGGCTCTTAGCGAGTCGCAGGCACTTCAGCGAAGTGAATCCTTCTCAAAAAAAGAGGCAATACCTCTTTTTTTGACACGCTCACGCCCGCCCCAACAGCATTAGGCACAGTCCGTACAACACCGGCTGGTGCGCCAGATAAATAATCAGGCTGTGCCGCCCGGCGAAGGTCATCCACGGCGGCCAGCGGCGGGCCAAAAGCGGCCGGTGCGCGTTTCGCTCAATCACGCCGCCGAGCCATACGCCGAAAAAGAACACCGGCAGCCACGGCAGCAGCGGATAATAGTCGGCCGAGAAAAAGCCGGCGTACTTAAAGCCCAGCGGATAGAGCCACTTAAGGCGTGTCATCACCTCGGAGCACAGCCTGAGCATGGCGAAATGCGACAGCATACAAAACACCGGCACGCGGGCGCCGTTCGCGTGCCGCGCTCTTGCCCCCAGGGCGGCGCCTATGAGCATCGACACGCCCACAAGATGAAGTATCCCGAAGCGGACTGGCATACCCGCCATAGCCGTCACCGCGCCCACGACACAGGCGGCGCACAGTACAACAAGGCCGCGGCGCGCCAGCGAGCGCGACCAGCGCGATACCGCGCCTGATATAAGAATAAAGCTGCCCGCCACAACATATCTCAGCGCGCGAAGCGGCAGAGAGTCAAAAACCTCGATATCCAGCGCCCCGAACATTGCCAGGTCGTAAACAGCGTGGTAGAGCACCATTATAACGACGCAGGCAGAGCGCCACAGGTCCAGCAGCTCAACGCGTCCGCGCGCGGCCCCCGCCTCCACTTATACGTTGAAGCGGAAATAGGTCACGTCGCCGTCCTGCATCACGTAGTCCTTGCCCTCGGCGCGAACCAACCCCTTTTCCTTGGCCGCGTTCATGCTGCCGCAGCCCTTCAGGTCGTCAAAGGAAACTATCTCTGCGCGGATGAAGCCGCGCTCAATGTCGCTGTGAATCTTTCCGGCTGCCTGCGGAGCCTTCGTCCCGCGGCGTATGGTCCATGCGCGGCACTCGTCGGGGCCGCAGGTGAGAAAGGATATGAGTCCCAGCAGACTGTAGGAGCATTTGATAAGACGCGCCAGACCGCCCTCGCTCATCCCCAGCTCGGCCATGAACATGGTCCTGTCCTCCTCGTCAAGCTGTGCCATCTCCTCCTCAAACTTTGCGCAGACGGGCAGCACCTGCGAGCCCTCGCTCACGGCTATTTCCTGAACAGTCTTATAATAGGCGTTGTTTCCACAATCGGCAAATCCATCCTCGTCCATGTTGCAGGCGTAGATTACAGGCTTTGTGGTCAGCAGATTGCTGGAGGCAATAAGCTCCGCGTCCTCAGCCGCGCAGTCAAAGCTGCGGGCGGATTTTCCAGCGTTGAGGTGCTCACGCAGCGCCTCGAAAACCTCCGCCTCATGCAGGAAAGCCTTGTCTCCGCCCTTGGAGGCCTTGCGCGCTTTCTCCACGCGCCGCTCAACCATCTCCATGTCGGCCATGATAAGCTCAAGGTCGATTATCTCAATGTCACGCGAGGGGTCGGCACCACCCTCGACGTGAATGACGTTCTCGTCGTCAAAGCAGCGCACTACGTGGACTATTGCGTCTGTCATACGTATGTTGCTCAGAAACTTGTTGCCCAGCCCCTCGCCCTTTGACGCACCCTTGACCAGGCCGGCTATGTCTACGAACTCGATAACCGCAGGGGTATACTTTTGCGGCTGGTACAGCTCAGCTAAAAAGTCCAGCCGCTCGTCCGGCACCGTTACCATGCCGACGTTGGGCTCTATGGTGCAGAAAGGATAGTTTGCGCTCTCCGCTCCCGCATTTGTTATGGCGTTAAACAGCGTGGACTTACCCACGTTCGGCAGACCGATTATACCAAGCTTCATTCTATTTTCCTCCGTATACTACAAAATCAGGCTCCGCGTGCTTGGAGCGGGTAAAGCGCGTTTTGCGCGCACATGGCAATAGCAGGAGCATTTTTACCCCTGCTTTTGCCTTTTTATTCGCTTTATTCGCCGTCTGGCTCCTGCCCGTCATCGTGCTGTTCCGTTTCTTTAGACTCTGCGGATTGCTCCTTTTCGGCGCTGGGCTGATTACTCTCGTCCCCGTGCTGTACTCTGGGCAGCTCTGCCGGCTCGTCTATCGTCATGGAGATATGGCGGGCCGGTGGTTCTATGGTTTTGTCCACAAGGCGCGGCTCCTTCTTTGGTGGCGGCACGGTTCCGTGCTCGCAGAAGTAATTGAAATCCTCGCCCTCCATCGTCTCATGCTCAAGCAGGTATTCCGCCACGCCGATAAGCTGCTCGCGGTGCTCGTCGAGAAGCTTTTCGCACATTGCGGCGGCTTCGTCAAATATTCTCTTGACCTCCCCGTCGATAACCGCGGCGGTCTCCTCGGAATAGCTCTTGGTCTGGCCAAAGTCTCGGCCTATGAAGATGCTGTGGGACGAGCTGTCAAACGAAATGGGGCCTAACTTATCGCTCATGCCGAACTGCGTGACCATCGCGCGGGCGGTATTGGTGGCGCTTTGGATATCGCCCGACGCTCCGTTTGATATATCGTCCAGAAACAGCTTTTCCGCTATGCGTCCGCCCAGAGCCACGACTATGCTCTCAAACATCTCAGTTCTTGATTTGAAGTTCTCCAAATCCTCCTGCGGGCGGAACATTGTAAAGCCTCCCGCGGGTCCGCGCGGGATGATGGTTATATAGTGTACAGGGTCAACATGCTCAAGATACTTGCCGGCAATGGCGTGGCCTGACTCGTGGTATGCGGTCAGGCGGCGGGCCCTGTCGGACATCTTCTTGCTCTTTTTCTCGGGTCCCATGCTGACCTTCATTATGGCCTCCTCAACCTCCGGCATAGTGATAAACCTGCGGCCATTACGCACGGCCAGAAGCGCGGCCTCGTTGAGAAGGTTTTCCAAATCCGCTCCAGAGAAGCCTGGCGTACCCTTGGCAACGGAGTTTAAGTTTATATCGTCGCCCAGGGGCTTGCCCTTGGCGTGTATTTTCAATATTGCCTCTCGTCCGCGGATGTCCGGCAGTCCAACGTAAACCTGTCGGTCAAAGCGGCCGGGGCGCAGCAGCGCGTTATCAAGGATGTCCGCGCGGTTTGTGGCAGCCATGACTATAACGCCGTCGTTGTTGCCGAAGCCGTCCATTTCAACAAGCAACTGGTTTAGAGTCTGTTCTCGCTCATCATGTCCGCCGCCGAGTCCGGAGCCTCTCTGCCGGCCTACGGCGTCAATCTCGTCAATGAAGATTATCGCAGGAGCGACCTTTTTCGCCTGCTCGAACAAATCGCGCACTCGCCCTGCGCCGACGCCGACGTACAGCTCGACAAAGTCTGATCCGGAGATGGACAGGAACTGCACTCCCGCCTCGCCCGCCACGGCCTTTGCCAGCAGGGTCTTACCGGTACCCGGAGGGCCGACGAGCAGAACACCCTTGGGTATGCGCGCTCCCATGTCAGTGTACTGCTGGGGATTTTTCAGGAAGTGGACAAGCTCGGCCAGTTCAGCCTTCTCCTCGTCGCAGCCGGCGACGTCGGCAAAGGTAACCTTCTTTTTCTCCTCGCTGCCGAGACGGGTGCGGGCCTTGGTGAAACGGGCAACACCGCCGGCTCCTCCGCCCTGAGCACGGTTTATCATCACGAACCACAGCACGCCCATGATAACCAGAAGTATCAGATACGGCAGGAACGAAGCCCACCACGGAGCCTCCCAGGCCGGCGGGTAATCATACTCGCTGATTATTCCGGACTCGTACTGCTCCTTTATCAGCTCATGCAGGTCGTTGTAGAATATGGAGATTGTGCTCAGCTCACAGGTTACAACGGACTCATCTTTCAATGTGAGCGTGACAATGTTGCCGTCAGCCCGCATTTTGTCCACTTTCTCCTGTTTAAAGAGGTCCACAATCTCAGAATAGACTTTTCCTGTGCTCGCTGCGGTTTGATTCATGGAGAATATGGCCGCGAGCAGAATAATCAGTATAAGCGCATAAAAGCCAATATCTCTGGCTCTGTTTTTTCCAGGTTTGTTCAAACGCCTTTCACATCCTTAATGCGGCATCGCGAAACGCCGCCGTTTTTCCTTTTATTACGAGTACACCTCGGGCTTGAGAATTCCAATGTACGGAAGGTTGCGGTAACGCTCGGCATAGTCAAGACCGTAGCCAACCACGAATTCGTCTGGAACATTGAAGCCATAGTAGTCCGCGGTTATATCCGCCATTCGGCGGGCCGGTTTGTCCATAAGCGTGACTATCTTTATTGAGGCGGGATTTCGCCTTTTCAGGTAAGAGCGCAGGTAGCTGAGCGTCACGCCGCTGTCGAGTATGTCCTCGATAAGTATCACGTCGCGTCCCTCAATGTCATGGCCAAGGTCCTTGTTTATCTTAACCGCGCCCGTCGTCTTTGTTCCGCCTCCGTAGGACGACACGGACATGAATTCCACGTCGCAGTAAAGGTCCACGTGCCGCATCAAATCGGCCATAAAGACAAAGCAGCCCTTCAAAACGCCTATGAATATCGGGCTTCTTCCTGAATAGTCGTCGGTAATTCTTTTACCGAGCTCTGTAACCTTGGCATTGAGCTCCTCCTCGGATATGAGGACCTTGAGTATATCTTTCTCCATCTTATCCTCTCCCGTCCCGAAACAGGACTTCTATTTTTATTACGTCATCTCCCGGCGCGCACGCGCAGCGCTCGTCCACGCCGAAGCCGTACACCGCTATAACCCCGCGCTCATCATAAAGCACGGGCACGGCACTTCGCTGAGCGTCGGTCAGGCCCGCCTCGCGGAAAAGCTTTTTCAGCGATTTTGTACAGCCGCGCCCCTCAAGACGGATTTTTGCCCCGTCTTTTTTCGGCGCGAGAAGTATTCTACCACAAATAGTCTCATTTTTGAAGTGAAAAGTGTTGAATGATTTGTTAATTTCCTCGCAGTTTTTTTTTGTCTCGCAAATTATTTTTATTCCCGCGTCCTCAAGCAGCGTCTCCGAGTCCGGAACCAGCACCGTCTCCGGAAGCTCACGGTGCTCGTGCTCGCCGAAATACAGCCTGTCTCTTTCCCTCCGCACGCGCAGGCCCGGCACGTCAGCTGCGGCCACACCCGCAGGTCCGGAGCAAAGCTCGTTCAGGCTTTTGATATGTCCGCTTCCAAGCGGGCGCGGGCACATCTGCGCGAATACCCGCGCTCGGACCGGTCCCGGCAGCTCCGCAACAGCGTGCACGGGCAGGCTTCCGTCCTTCCCCAGATTTTTACCGATAAACTCCCGTGCACATCCGCTCAGATACGACTCGTCCTCACGAAAAAGCTCCGACGCTCGGGCAATGTTCATCACCGCGCCCGCGTTCTGCTGCCGCAGTACCGGCAGGACGTAGTGCCGCAGGCGGTTGCGCGCATAGCCGTCTGCGGCGTTTGTACTATCCTCAACGTGCTCAAGGCAGTTTTCCTCAAGATATGAAATTATCTCGTCTCTTGTTGTTTGCAGAAGGGGACGGATTATTTTGCCGCGGCGCGGCGGGATGCCGCCGATGCCGCGCAGTCCCGTCCCGCGGGCAAGATTCATGAGCACTGTCTCGGCGTTATCCTCTGCGTTATGCGCCGTGGCTATTCTGTCCGCGCCGCATTTTGCCGCCGTGTCAAAGAGGTAGTCATAACGAAGCTTCCTTGCGGCCTCCTCCGTGCCCATGGAGTTTCGCGCTGCGTACTCCGCCACATCTCCGGCGCCGGCGAACAGCTCCACACCCAGCTCAGCGCACAGCCGGCGGACAAAGTCCTCGTCCCTGTCCGACTCTGCGCCGCGCAGCCGGTGGTTGAAGTGTGCACAGGAAACGTCCGCCCCCCCGCTTTTGAGCAGGTGCAGCAGACACACCGAGTCCGCGCCTCCCGATACTGCGCAGATCACCCGCGAGCCTCGCGGAAGCATGTCGTATTTTTCGGTAAAACGCTTGAAATTTTCAGTATCCATAAAAAGCCTACAGCCGCTTAATTGAAATTGTCGTCGTGGCGTCTCTCTGCCGAAACATAGGTTGTATAATCCGCCATCCACAGAAGGTTGACGGTACCCGTCTCACCTTTGCGGTTTTTGAGCACTATCGCCTCTGCCGCGTTGGGGTTTTCGCACTCCTTGTTATAATACCCCTCTCGGTAAAGTCCGATAACAACGTCCGCGTCCTGCTCGATAGCGCCGGACTCGCGCAGGTCCGACAGCATGGGGCGCTTGTCCTGGCGCGACTCGTTGGCGCGGCTGAGCTGGGACAGGCACAGCACCGGCACTGACAGCTCCTTGGCCATTATTTTCAGCATACGCGACATGTCCGCAACCACCTGCTGGCGGTTTTCTCCGGAATTGCCCCTGCCGCCGGCCGACTGCATAAGCTGAAGATAGTCTATCACAATCAGCCCCAAGTTTTTCACGCGCCGGCACTGAGCGTTCATGTCCGCAACCGACAGCGTGGGATTGTCGTCAATGAGTATGTTTGTCCCGCTTATGGCCGATGCGGCCCCCACTATTCTGCGCCACTCCTCGGCGCTGAGGCTGCCCTTGAGCAGCTTCTGCGTGTCCACAAAGCTCTCTCCCGATAAAAGGCGTATGGCAAGCTGCTCCCGCGACATCTCCAGCGAGAAGATTGCCACGGCCTTGCCGCTGGACTTCGCGGCGTTGAGCGCGATGTTCAGCGCGATGGAGGTCTTGCCCATACCTGGGCGCGAGGCCACAAGCACCAGCTCGCCGTCGTTAAGGCCGAGTATGCGCTCGTCAAGGTCAATCAGGCCTGTGGACAGTCCCGGCAGTTTCTCTCCCTGCTCAGCCATGGTTGACAGCTCGTCGTACACCTTCTGTACGATTTCGCTTATCGGCTTGAGTCCGCCGACGCTGCGGTCGCGGCGCAGTCCGTAAATATACCGCTCTGCTGCCTCCAGCATCTCGTCGGCGGCGCCGATACCTTCGTTCACCATGTCGGTGATGCTTTGCGCGGCACGGCCGAGCTCGCGCTGGAGCGCCTTGTCACGTATTATCGCAACGTACTCACCCACGTTGGCCGATGTCGGCGTGGCGCGCATGAGCTCCGCCACATAGCCGCGGGTGCTGTCCTGATACACGCCGCGCCGGCGCATCTGTTCGAGCACGGTCACGGGGTCAATTGTCTGTCCATAGTTGAACATGGCGAACACGGTTTCAAAAATCTCCCTGTTCGCCTGGATATAGAAATGCTCCGCCCGTGCGGTTTTCAGCACGTCGGGTATACAGCTGGGGTCAATGAGCATCGAGCCTATAACGGCCTGCTCAGCCTGCTGGCTGTGCGGCACCCTTCTGCCTAAAAGCTCGTCCATTTTCTCTCCGTATTAAAAGCTCACTTTTCCTCGGTCACCATAACGTGTATGGCGCCGCTTATCTCGTAGCCGAACTTGCACTTGACCTCGTAGCTGCCGAAATTCTTTATCGGTTCGGCCTGCACTATCTTCTGCTTTTCAATCTCAATGCCGTGCTGGGCGCAGAGCGCGTCGCTTATCTCCTTTGAGGTTATCGAGCCGAAAAGCTTGCCGTTGGAACCGGCCTTGGCGCTTATTTTTACCACGACGCTTTCAAGCTGCTTCGCGTTTTCCAGGGCCTTGGCCTTCTCCGCGGCTATCTGCGCGGCCCTGGCCTTTTCCTTCAGGCGCAGGGCGTTTATGTTGTCAGCGTTGGCCTCCACGGCCAGCTTTCTGGGCAGGAGGTAGTTTCTGGCATAGCCGTCGGAGACCTCCTTCAGCTCGCCCTTCTTCCCCTGTCCCTTTACGTCGGCTGTAAGTATAACTTTCATATATGTTCTCTCCTTTTTTGTGTGTTAAATTTCAAGAAAAAGTCTCTCAGAGTTTCCACACTCAGGCGGAAAAAATTTCACTCGTTTTTGTCAGGACACTCCTCAGGCGCCATTTCTTGCCCTTTACAGGGCAATTCATACTGTGCGCCTGACAAACTGTGCGCAGAGTACGCGTCGTCATTTTTCGCCGCTGCGACGGCGAAAAATGTAAGGCGCAGAACGAAGCGAATCCGCTCAAATAAATGGCCTACGGCCACTTATTTGACCCTATGCGTCAAAATATTCGTCTATAGACGCGCAAATGGAATTGACAGCATCTCTTATGCTCATATTCTCAATCTGAGCGCCGG
>CATJWG010000199.1 GCA_949744165.1 uncultured Eubacteriales bacterium
GCTCAGCTCACGCAGGCAGGTCATGAACGGCAGCAGGTAGCCGCTTATTATCGACGACTTCTGTATCGGGATGATAATGCGCCCCATGCGCTTTATCCACGGGATGTCCTGAATGATAGCGGCCTCCTCAATCTCGCCCGAGAGCTGGAGCATGGAGTTGAGCGAGCTGCGGCTGGCGAAGGGAATGTACTTTATCGTGCCGACGATTATCAGCAGCGTGTAGGTGTTGAACAGGTTTATGTGCTCGTTTGAAAACAGGATGAAGAAAGCCACGCCCACGGCGATGGACGGCATCAGGTACGGCAGGAAGGCCACGCTGTTGACGTAATTGGCCCATTTGCTTCGCCGGTTTTTGGATACGGCGTAGCCTATGAGAGTGCCTATCGTGCCTGCCAGCAGAGCGCAGCAAACGCTCACCAGGATAGTGCCCTTAAAGGCCCGCCAGATTGTTTCGTTGTGGAGTATTCCCTTCTGTCCGTACATGCCGTTTTCCGACACGTTCTCGTCCGTGACCCACCATTTTGTGGTCAGGTTGCTCGCGTCGCCCGTGTACAGGAAAGAGTAGTCGCCCGGGTTGGGCAGGAAGGTTTCAAAGGCAAAGGAGACAATCGGGAAAATGCTTGTGAAGAAGGTCACGACAATGAGTATCACCGCGATGATGACCCTGCCGGCGCGTCCGAGATTTATCTTGGAAATCTGCCCGGACTTGCCGGTGACGGTGGTGTAGCTCTTGCGGCTGGTCAGGCTCAGTTGGTTGAGCAGCATTATCGCCACGCCGAACACCATCATGATTATGGCAAGTATGCTCGCCTCGCCGGTGTACTTCGAGTTCATCGACACGTACTTGGTCGAAAGCGTGGTAAGTCCGAGATAGTGCGGCACCGGGTAGGAGCCCATCGACGAGCCGAACACCAGCAGTATCGTGGACAGTATCGCGGGCTTGACCATGGGCAGGGTAATCTTGAACATGGTTTTCCACTTCGGCGTGTCCAGAATCGTCGCGGCCTCCTCAAGATTGGCGTCCATGTTCCGGAAGATGCCGCCGATGAGAATGTAGGCAAAGGGCGCGTAGTGCAGGCCCAGCACCACAAGGCTGGGGAACAGCCCCTTGCACCACCATATGGGCATCTCAATTCCGAAAAGCGAGGCCAGCAGGCCGTTTGAGGTTCCGGTGACGGTGTTGGAGTTGAACAGGTTCTGCCACACCACGGCCAGAGTCCACTGGGGCATTATGTAAGGGAAGATGAAAATTGAGCTGAGATACTTCTTGCAGGCCAAATTCGTGCGCGTAATCAAAAACGCGAACACGCCGCCGAAGATTATCGACACCACGCAGGTGCCCACGGCCAGCCAGACGGTGTTCAGCAGCGGGGTCCACAGGTTCGTCTTTGCCAGACGGCTTGTGAACAGGTCGATGTAGTTCACCGCCGTGTAGCCCGCGGCCTGACCGGTCAGGTGCGCGTCTATGGTGCCCGGGTGTATCTTGAAGGTGTCCTCGATTATGGCCACTATGGGCGCGACGGTGCTGAAGGTCAGCACTATGCCCATGAGCAGCAGTATAACGTTGTGCGGTTTGGAAAAAAAGGTTTTTATCTTGTTTAGCAGTATGGTCGAACCGCTTGCATGGGGGATGGCGTTTGGATTCATATTATGGCCCCCTCTTTTTTCACTCGGCGGCGACGGGTACGCCCGCCGCGCGCAGGGCCTGACGGACCTCGGACACATCGCCGCGGTACATGCAGCCGTCCATTCCGCACCATTTGGCCCCTTCTATGTTCAGCAGGTTGTCGTCAATGAAAAAGCACTCGCCCGGCGCCAGGCCAAAGCGGGAGAACAGCCTGCGGTAAATCTCCGGATCCGGCTTGAGCAGGCGCTCGTCCCAGGACACCAGCACGCCGCGGAAGCAGTGCAGGGCCGGTATTTTGTCCCTGAATGTGTAATAACGCGGGGTGGTGTTCGAGAGTATGTACATTTCGCAGCCGAGCGAATACAGCTCCTCGGCCAGAGCGTTCATCTCATCGTTGGGGAACAGAAATTCGTCCCAGTGCTCTATCACGCGCTCCGCCGCGCCATGCAGGCGTTCGGGTATGCGTTTTTTCATGCTTCGCAGGGCTTCATCCTCCGTCATGTCGCGGTTTACCGCAATCCAGTCGGGATGGTCGAAAATCTCCCTGTGCAGCAGCTCGGCATCCTCCTTGCTGCCTGTAAACGCCGCGGTAAGCTCGTGCGTTTTGAAAAACATGAGCACGTCGCCTATGTCAAAAACAACCTTTTTCACGTGCAGCCTCCTCTCTTTCCCCGCGCGTTCACGGCGCGGGCCGGGCATTTCGAGCTATTTTGCGTCGGAGTACGGCCCGTGGGCCGTACTCCGAACATTTCTCGCAGTATTAACCGCTTGCGCGCAGCTTCAGCCGGCGTACTTGGTGAGCATCTCAACCCAGCTTCCAACGGTAAATGCCACATCGGCGCAGTACTCGGGGTCCTCAAGCACGAGCTTGCCGTCGGTGGTCCACCCTTCGTAGCCGCGGTCGTTCTTGGCCTCGAACTCGACGGTGGTGCCGTCCTCGGCCATGCCGCCCTTGGAGTGGCCGTACTTCTCCTCAGTCTCGGCGGCGACGTCCGGGTTGGAGGAGTAGCCGCCCATGTCCTTACCCCAGGCGGAAAAACCGTCAACGGTGCAGGTCATGTATGCAATGAAAGCGCAGGCAGTCCAAGGCAGGGGGCTGTTATCTGTGACAAACAGGTAATGGCAGTAGCCGTAGCCGCCGATGCCGGTGTAACCGTCGTCATAGGCCGCAACGTTGATGTTGTTCACGGAAACGGAAGCCGATTCCTCAACGGAACGCAGCTTGGAGTAAACCAGAAGTCCGAACTGGTCGGTGGCGGACTTGTCAACGAGTGTGTTGCAGATGGGTCCGTCGTCGGTCTGCTCGTTGTAGGACTCTACCCACAGCTTTATCCAGGCCAGAGCGTAGGCTCCGTCGGCGCCCAGGCCGAGGTCCTCGGCGTCTGCCTTCATCTCGTTTATCGTCGGCTGGAAGTAAGCCTGCTCGTCGGCGGACAGGGCCTCAAAGGACTCCTTGAGCCACGCGGCATAGTCGTCGCGCGTGAGCATGTACAGGAAGTTCTTGCCGACTATCTCGGAGTCAATGTCCATGTACAGGCCGTGCTCGCCCTCCGCGACGAAGTCCCAGCAGTTGTCATAGGTTTTGCTGCCGGTGTTATTGTACATAAAGACCTTGTTCAGGGTCTGGAGGGGAAGATATCCCTCATAGCTCGCCGCATCAACGCCGTTTGCGGCGGCCCACTCGCTGGGTATGTAGGTATCGAGTATGCCGGTCTGGACCATCTTGGACTCAATCTGGTTGCCGTCCTGGATAAGGGTCATGGCAAAGGTTCCCTGGGGCTTTAGGGAATCGGCGGTGAGTTGGTCGAAAATCTTGTTGTTTTTCGGCTGCTGCCAGTCAAACTTCATGGTGTAGCTGGAATCAATGGACTGGAGGTACTCGATGAACAGAGGCAGGGCGCTCTTGCCGCGGCTGGAGTTACCCACGCCGTAGAAGGTTTTGCCATTGGATTCTTCGATGGCTTTCCTGGCCAGCTCCTCCATGGTCATGCCCTCGGCCTCTTTGATAATCTTCTGAGTCTCGGTGAGATTCGCGTCATCGGCCGGAGCGGGCTCGGGAGTGTTGTTCTCCGCCGGAGCAGGAGTGCTGTTGTCCGCCGGAGCGGGAGCGGGGTTGTTGTTCTCCGCGGGAGCGGGAGCCGGAGTGCTCGCCGGAGAGCCTCCGCAGGCGGCCAGGCTGAACATCAGGACAAGGGCCAAAAGCAGAGATATTGTCTTTTTCATTTTCATTGTTCCTCCTTCGTCAAAATAGACAAATTTTTGTGGCAGTTATGTATGTCCACTGTCTATTTTATTGTACTTTAACTATTCTCAAATTAACAGGGGACAAAACTGCTATTTTTTGAGATTTTCTGCGATAGTTGTGAAATTTATATGAAAAAAATTTGAAAGATATGCTATAATTATGACGAAATATCAATCTGGCGCGGTTGGAGGTACGTACTGTGATAAAAAAATTGCTGTGTGTAATTGTTGTCTTTGCTCTGCTGTGCGGCTGCGCGGGGTCCACTCCCGCGGCGAAGAGTGGCTTTGCTCCCGACGAGGAGCACCGCCTGGTGGTCTACACCTCTCACAAGCAGGAGGTCTGGCAGCCGATAGTCAGGGAATTTGAGCGGCGCACGGGCATTTGGGTGGATGTGGTGTACGGCGCTACCAGCGAGCTTTTAGAGCGAATTGAGCGCGAGTCACGCGACGTACAGGCTGACCTTATGTTCGGCGGCGGTGTCGAGAGCTTAGAAACATACCGGGAGTGCTTTACGCCTTACACCTGCGCCGGCGCCGACAGGCTTCTCACGCAGTTTCGCTGCGCCGACGGGCTGTGGACGCCCTTTTCCGCACTGCCGGTGGTACTGATATACAACACAAAGCTCATGGAGCCCGGCCTTCTCACCGGCTGGAGAGACCTGCTCGCGCCGGAGCTTCAAGGCGAGATTGCCTTCACTGACCCGTCCGTGTCCGGCTCGGCCTTTACCGCTCTGATGACTATGCTGTGCGCCCTTCCGGGAGACAGGGGAGAAAATCTGCGCGCCTTCGCGGAAAACCTCGGAGGCGTTCAGCTTGACGGTTCAGGAGCAGTGCTCACCGCCGTGGCCGACGGCAGCGCCACGGTGGGCGTGACACTTGAAGAAACGGCGCTCAAGCGTATCGCCGAGGGCGAGAATATCGCCATGGTATACCCCGCCGACGGCACAAGCTGCGTACCCGACGCAAGCGCCATAGTCCGCGGCGCACCGCACGAGGAAAACGCGCGCGCGTTTATTGATTTTACCGTCAGCGCCGAAGTGCAGCGCCTGCTGGCCTCCCAGTTCTGCCGCCGGCCTGTGCTGGAGGGGGTGGACTCCCTTCCGGGCTCGCCCGCGCTGGATGAGCTACCCGCAGCAGACTACGACCTTGAGCTTGCCGTGAGCGAGCGCGATGCGGTTTTGATGAGCTGGGCCTTTTACCTGGTCAAATCAGAGGCATAGCCTCTGATTTGAGGGGATTCGCTGCGCTGCGCGCCGCGAAATCTGAGATGCTTTTCTGCGGCGGCTTTGGGCCTGCCGCGCGGTAACTATACTTCGGTTTTAATCGGGGGAAAACATGAAAAAACGTCCCACATTATCGTTCAAAGGACGGCTGTTCGCCGCCTTTCTGCTCGCCTCGCTGGTGCCGCTGCTTATCTGCTCGGCAATGCTGCTGCAAATCTTCCGCCTGCGCATGACCGAAGCCGACGCCGTGGATGCACGGGAGCGCCTTGGCAGCGTTTCCGCCGCGCTTGACCGCGCCTGCGGCGGCTTTGCCGCCGCGGCCGAGTCTATACAGGATAACGCCCTGCTTCTCTCCGCCGCGGCCGGCGGCGGTCCGGAAGATACCGGCATATACTCCCTACTCTTTGAATACACCGGCAGCGCGAGAGAATACGCCCGCTTCGATCTGTACGACGCGCAGGGACAGCGGCGCTATTCCACGCGCAGCGGGCCCGCGCCGGACACCCTGCCGACTGACTGGGGCGTGCTCGGCGCCGCCGCACGGCAGGACGGTCTCGTCTTTGCCGCCTGCGACAGCTCCGGCGGCTCCGCCCCTCTGTTTCAGGGCGCGGCCGCTCTTGCCGCTCCCGGAGGTGACACGGCGGGCTATCTGGTAATAAGCCTCTACCAGTCCGACTTTCACACCCTTCTTGAGGGCAACTACGGCTCGCAGGGGACGCTTTTGCTGCTCGACCCCTACTGGCGCGGCGTCTACTGCGCACAGCCGGCACTCGGCGAAACGCTTGTCCCCGAGCTGAGAAGCCGTCTGCTCGCCGGACAGAGCCTCGACGGTGCGCAGGGAGATTTTCTCTACAGCGTGCAGCTTCACCCCGAAACGGGACTGTACCTCATTCTGCAGCGCACGCAGGTTTTCACGCGCGAGACCGTTGCGCTGCTGTACACCGTAAGCCTGTCGTGCGCGCTGGCCTGCGTGCTGGTGAGCGTACTGCTGTCTCTGAGTCTGAGCCGGCAGATGTTCCGGCCCATCGCCCAGCTTCGCGCCGGCATACACGAGGTCGAGCGGGGCAATCTCGACGTCTCCCTTGCCCAGCAGCGCGGCGACGAGCTCGGCGAGCTGTCCGAGCACTTTAACAGCATGGTCGCCGCGCTCAAGCACAACCAGGAGCAGCTCATCGAAAATCAGCGCGAGCTCAATCAGGCGCAGATACGTATGCTCCAGGCCCAGCTCAACCCTCATTTCCTCTGTAACACGCTCGACACAATGAAATGGATAAGCAAGATAAACAAGGTCCCGCAGGTCGCGCTCATGTCCACGGATTTGGCCGACATTCTGCGCTTTTGCATCTCGCCCGAGGAGTTTGCTCCGCTCGTCAGGGAGACAGAGATTTTGCAGCGCTATATTGAGATTCATCGCATCCGCCTGTCAGGCGCGGTTAGCTTTGACGTGGACCTTCCGGAGGAGCTTGCCGGCTGCCTCGTGCCGAAGATGATATTGCAGCCGATTGTGGAAAACGCCATTCTCCACGGGCTCGACGGCGTCGAGAACGGCCGCGTTGAGGTGCGCGTTACAAGCTCAGGGGACGGCCTGCTGCGCATCAGTGTGTCCGACAACGGCCGCGGTCTGCCTCCGGAAATGGAGGGCGCCTACAGAAAGGCCGTACGAGAGGGCAGCTCCGGTCATTTGGGGCTGTACAACGTGGACACAATTCTGTTAAAATACTATGGAGAGGCTTTTGGCCTTGAGCTGAAAAACCGGCCCGGTGGCGGCGCGGAGGTGACCGCAAAGCTACCGGTGCGCAGAAAGGAGCGGAGCGATTGATAAAGGTGCTTGTTGTAGAGGATGAGGAGCTGATAAGGCGCGGCATCGTGCTGACTGTGGACTGGGCGTCGCTCGGCTGTGTGGTGGCCGGCGAGGCGTCCAACGGCGAGGAGGGGCTCGAGCTTGCCGAGAAATGCGGCCCCGCGCTCATCATAACCGACCTGAAAATGCCGAAGATGGACGGCATAGAGATGCTGCGCCGCCTGCGCGCTCGGGGCAGCACGGCGCAGGTAATAATCCTCACGGCCTACGACACCTTTCAGTACGCCCAGAGCGCGCTGCGTCTCGGAGCGGCCGACTATCTTTTAAAACCCTTCCGCGACGGTGAGCTTGAGCAGGCAATAAGCCGTCTTCGTCCGCGGCTGGAGGGCGCGGACGGGCAGGGTCCCTGCCCCGCCCCGCCGGCTCTGCCGGAGCTTAAAAACGGACCCGGAAGCAAATATGCCGCCGAGGCAATCGACTACATAAACCACCACTACAACGACCCCGGCATCAGCGTGGGCAGCGTGGCTCAGCATCTCGGGCTGAGCGAAGGGCATTTAAGCCACCTGTTCAAGAAGGAGACGGACTGCACGCTTTTGTCCTACCTCACGCGCTGCCGCATACACCGCGCTACGGAGCTTTTGCGCGACTGCCGTGCGAAGGTCTACCAGGTCGCTGAGCAGGTGGGCTACAGGGACATCGCTTACTTTTCGGCAACGTTCAAGAAATTGATGGGGATGTCTCCATCCGAATACCAGGACAGGTGCAAATGAGGAGGACAGCAACAAATGGTTAAGCTTATAGCCAGCGATATCGACGGAACGCTTTTGCAAAACGGGGCGCCGGAGATACCGCGGGAGATTTTTGAGGAGATTGACCGGCTGGAGAAAAAGGGGATTTTGTTCTGTCCGGCCAGCGGGCGGCAGTACCACAGCATGCGCCGCCTGTTCGCACCCGTGGCGGACAAGGTGCCGTTTCTGTGTGAAAATGGTGCGGTGCTCTTCGGACCCGGCAGCCCGGGGCCCGTGCTGGGCAAAACGCCTATGCCGCGGCATGACGCCGAAGCGGTCTGCAATCACATTCTCTCCCACCCTGAGCTGGAGGTGCTCATCTCCGGCGAGCGCAC
>CATJWG010000200.1 GCA_949744165.1 uncultured Eubacteriales bacterium
ATGTAAACTTATTTTATGGGAGGAATCACAGTGAAACTAAAGTTAAAGGCCACTGAGCTGCGTAAACAGCTCATAAGCGGCCAGCTTCCGGAGCAGAGGCCACAGCTTGCCCTGGCGCTGGGCTGGCTGCTGAACTTCCTGCTTGGAATGATTATGGCAAGCGCCACAATACTCGAACGATGCGGTCCCTTCGGCATAGCAGCCGTTGCGCAGGCAGGAGTCAGGGTAGGTGGATTGATGTGCACAATGGGAGCAGCGGCAGGATATCTGCTTAGCTTTGGCTTTGAGCATGGAATAAAATATGTAGCTGCTGTTGTGCTTGTATTCACCGCCGCATATGTATTCCAGGAGTTGAAGGTCTACTCGCGGGGGTGGTTCATGCCGCTTGTGGCGGCGGTTTTTACTATGCTTTCCGGATTTTTAGGCACTATCGACACTTCAAGAGCTACTCCGATATATATGCCGCTTTTGACTGAAACAATACTTTCCGGAGGCGCGGCTTATTTCTTTCGCGAGGCGCTGTCACTTACTGAGCGAGATACGGAATCTGCTGAGCTCAGGCACGGGATATCGGTGATAATATTGCTGGCCTGCCTGATGATTGCGCTGTCACGGCTTGAAATAGGCGGGGCGGTGTCGCTCGGACGCTTCGCGGCGGTGCTTATTGTTATGGCGGCAGCGTACAAAGGCGGTTCGCTCTCAGGAGCTGCGGCAGGTGCGGCATTGGGCATAGCGATGGATATCGCTGCGGGAGGCACACCGTATTATTCCACTGCCTATGCATTTTCAGGTTTGGTTGCCGGAGTGTTTTCCAAGCACAGCCGATTGGTTATTGTGATAAGCTGTGTGCTTGCAAACGCCGCGGCGGTTGTCTGGACATGGAAGAGCGGCGTGCATTATCAGGCGCTGTACGAGACCTTTGCAGCATCGGTGGTGTTCATGCTTCTGCCAGCACAGGTGCTCAATTATGTGGGGGCATTTCTCAGGCCGGCTCAGACGTCCTCGAGCGAATCGGGCCTGAGAAGGTACACGGCGAGGCGGCTGAGCAAGATGAGCGAGGCATTTCGTGACTTGTACGATACGGTGGACGCCTATGCCGGAGGAGAGGACAACGACGAGGACCTGTCAAAGCTTTTTGATAATGCATCCGAGTCGGTATGCAGCCGGTGCAAAAATAAATCGGAGTGCTGGAACAAGAATTATATGGATACGCTGTCCGTATTCAACGACCTCACGCCACTGATAAAAAATCGCGGAATTATTATGAAAAGCGATGTGCCGGAGCACTTCATTGAAAAATGCCTTAAGCCCAGCGAACTGGTAGGTGCGATAAACGGGGAGCTGCGGGCGAGGATGTACAGGCAGCGGTTCCGGAACCGTCTGATCGAGAACCGGAGTGCGGCATATAGCCAGTACGCAGACGTGTCGGAGATACTGCGAGAGGTGTCGGAGGAGCTGCAAAACGCCTACGGTCCCGATATTCTGGCACAGAGGAGACTGCTGAGATATTTAAACGGCCTGGACATCGATGCGGACGCCTCCGTGTTCCGAGACAGAAGCGGGCGGCTGCACATAATCATTGAAAGCGCCAGGCTGAATCTGCTTACAAGGGACGAAGATTACCTTGATAAACTCTCCGGAGTTGTCGGCGTGAGGCTTTGCCGTCCGAAAGCGGCAGAAGACGGAGAGGGGAGACTGCTCCTGCTCGAAGCCGAGCCGCTGTCAGTGTCGGTGGGAATAGCGTCGATGAAGAAAAAGGGAGAGACGGTCTCAGGTGACCGCGGAACCTACTTCAAAACAGACAGAGGTATGCTTTGTGTGATATTGTCCGACGGTATGGGCAGCGGAGACGACGCGGCACGCGAAAGCGTCGCGGCGGTACGCATACTTGAACGCTTTCTGCGCTCAGGAGTGGAGCCGGAGGTGGCCGTGAAAATGCTCAACTCCATGATGCTGCTCAAAAACGGAGAAGAATGGGGATTTGCCACTGTCGATCTGATGTGCATTGACCTGTTCACGGGCGAGACAGGTTTTTATAAATATGGTGCTGCCCCGTCTTATGTCAGAAGCGGAAAATCTATACGACGGGTGAGAAGCGAGAGCTTGGCCGCGGGACTCACGGCAAGTGATACATCGGCTCCGGACGTGGTGAGAATGCGCCTTAAGCCCGGATGCCTGGCCCTGATAGCAAGCGACGGCGTCATTGCTGGTACCAATGATGCCTGGCTCAGGGCGGTTCTAAGCGATAACGATGGGAAAGACACAAAAGCGCTGGCCCGCGAGACACTTCAGACTGCATTGAAGCAATACGGCTGCGGTGACGACATGACGGTGCTGGCAGTGAGAATAGACAGCAGGGAGTAGAGCATGTCGCCGAAAATGAGTTTATTCACAAGACTGAGAAGAACGAGGATATATAAGCCCGGCATGAATAATGCGCTGCCTAAGCGGTTAAACTGGGAACAAATAGAAAACAGACCGAGGCAGGAGGGCAGAAAAGTGGTTAAAGGAACGACCAAACGTGTTATTGTGGTAAAGTCGCCGGACCCGAAAATCTTTGAACAGGCGATTTTCATAGTTAAGGAGGATTATCTGGGAAAGGAAGGGGCTAATCCGTCCGATGTGCTTAAGGAAGCACGGAGAGTTGCCGACGACTATATACGCGGTTCGGTGTCATCCGCGGGAAACCTCTTTTCACGGCTGCCGCCGCCGGTTTTTGCGGCAATGGGCGCCGGCTGCGCCGGTATTGTGTGGCTCGTGCTCAGACTTGTGGGCGTATGACTGGCAAATCCCATACTGTGAATTATAACTCACAGTATGGGATTTTTATGTCGCAGACGGTTGTATTTGAAAC
>CATJWG010000201.1 GCA_949744165.1 uncultured Eubacteriales bacterium
AGATGTGGGGAGTTAGAACAGCAGAGGAGGCGCAGAAGAAGATAGAATCCCAGAAGGAGGGGATTGCGCTGCCGTCGAATCTGGAGGAGCAGGCAATTTACGGTCGAATCAAGATATGGAGCCTGCTACTTCAGAATGTCCGGCTCGGCATCCGCGCAGGGTGCCGCAGTCGCACTCGTCGCAGCGCAGGGCCATCAGGTGCGGGGGCTTAACGTTTGCCACGTGAATCTGCATGATGAAATACGCGGAGGGGCCTGTCATGCCCACATTCCCGCTACACCAAGGCTGCGCGGCAATCCAATCCATCATGTCGTATATGTCCTCGGGGTTGAACCAGGTCTTTGTGCCGTGGCCCTCAGAGTTGCCTATGCCTATGGGGTCGGGGATAACGTGGGCGAAGCCTCTGGGCACGGTGTAGTTGAAATCGCCGGCCTCAAGGGAGCTGTCCCAGAAGGGAGCGCCCAGATACGCCTGGGGGGCTGCCAGCCACTCGAGAGCCTCGTTGTTGTCCTTATGCCAGTAGGTGTAGGCGAGAAGGGCAGGAAATTGTTCTCCCTTAACATCCGGACGATAAACGTCCGTGTAGAGGTGTATGCCGTCGCGCATGGGAGCCTTTACGCCCTTTGCCGGCTTCACCTTATAGGACGGATGCGTCTCCTCCCATTTGATAATTTCGGGGTATCCGTCGAAAAGGCGGACTATTACTTCTCACCGTAGGGAATCTTTACGGCATGAGAGCGCTTTGGGCGCTGTACGACAAGATCGTCGCTGCGGTATATCGTCTGTCGGTTGATATTACTGTATATTTAGTCCGCTTAACTCCTTTGTTAAAATTTAGTGGCTTAAAGTCATTATACTCCGGGTAATTAATTATTCGAGGGCTCAAGTCCCTTGCTGCTTAAAATATATCATACCTGTTCTTGAAATCAAACTATTGTTTTTACTGATGTGAAAGGGAAGGCTTAGGACCTTTTTCGATGAAGAATATCTACATCGAAAAGCTCGGCCTGCTGGTGAGTATACTCTATGTTGCGGCGTTGCTAACCTGCTCGGCGCAGAATGGTGTCTGCCTGATGCTGATTGCTCTTGCCGTCAGCCCTGTGGGACTTCCCATGGTGGCTGAATGGTTGATAGGCCAGATTCAGAATAGGGTGCACGGATAAACAAAATAGTGCAAGGTAATTATTACCTTGCACTATTTTAAAATGGCATTAAAGCTTCCCATATAATCTAAAAAAATTTGTTCAAAAAGTCTTTTCTATTTTGGATGTAATATAATCTGTTCTCATAAAACCTTCGATAGAAAATCCTGTAAACGCGGACTCTGAGGATTGGTAAAAAGCGTGTCAGGAATACCCTGCTCGACGATTTTGCCGTCGGCCATGAACAGCACGCGGCTGCCGACCTCACGGGCAAAGCCCATCTCGTGGGTCACTACAACCATCGTCATTCCCTCGTGCGCCAGCTCCTTCATAACGTCAAGCACCTCGCCGACCATCTCGGGGTCCAGTGCTGAGGTCGGCTCGTCAAAGAGCATCAGCTTGGGTTTCATTGCAAGAGCGCGGACTATGGCCACGCGCTGCTTCTGGCCGCCGGAGAGCTGTGCGGGATAGGCGTCCGCCTTGTCCTCCAGACCGACGCGCCTTAACAGGGAGGCGGCGCTCTCATCCGCTTCGGCTTGGCTCATAAGCTTTGTGCGCACAGGCGCGAGGGTAATGTTGCGGCGTATTGTCATGTTTGGAAAGAGATTAAAGTGCTGGAATACCATGCCCATCTGCTGGCGTATCCGGTCAATCTTCACCTTCGGGTCGGTTATAACCGTACCTTCGAAGCTTAGCTCACCCTCGGTGGGCGTTTCCAGCAGGTTCAGACAGCGCAGGAAAGTGGACTTGCCTGAGCCGGAGGGCCCTATGATTACTACCTTTTCGCCGGAACTGATATGCTCGGAGATGTTGTCCAGAACAAGGTGGTCCCCAAAGGATTTGGAGAGATTCTTAACGTCTATCACTTTCCCGAAGCCTCCTTTCCAGCTTTGCCTGCAAGCGGGTGAAAATGGCGACGATGATTAGATACATAAGGGCGATGCCGATAAGCGGAGGCATGTAGTCAAAGGTCCGGCCGCCGATGGTGTAGGCGTAATAGAGCATCTCCATACCGCCGATGGCCTGTACCAGCGAGGTGTCCTTGAACAGCGTGATAAACTCGTTGCCCAGAGAAGGCAGTATGTTCTTGAAAGCCTGCGGAATGATTATGTAGCGCATCGTGTCGAAGTAGTTGAGACCCAGGGAACGCCCTGCTTCGGACTGGCCGACATCCACGCTCATAAGTCCGCCGCGGATAATCTCCGCCACGTAGGCACCGGAGTTGACGCCTAAACCGATGAAGCCGACCAGAATCTTGTTGCGCTCAGTTTTAAGGATGACAAAGGTCCAGATAAAAAGCTGCACCAGCATTGGGGTGCCGCGGATGACGGTGGTGTATATATGGCATAGCACGTTAAAAAAGCCAAGCAGGGGATTTTTCCGCCGGCCGACGCGCTGCTGGTCGTGCGCAGTGCGTATCACAGCAACGACAAGACCAAGCACAACGCCGATAACCAGAGCGATGACAGTCAGCTCAAGGGTGATGCCTAAGCCCTGAAGATAGAGCTTCCATCGGCCTCCCTCAATAAATGCCTTGTCAAGCCTCAGACCGATGCTGACGAACCAGTCAATAATTGATTGGAACATAGGTTGGGTCTCCTTCCTTCAAAGCGAAGAAGGGCGGCTTTTTCGGCCGCCCTTACAAGCGCATTTTTATTCAGCAGTGATGTATTTGTCTACGATATCCTGGAAGGTGCCGTCCGCCTTGAGCTCGGCCATAGCTGCGTTGACAGCCTCCAGCAGGGCGGTGTTGCCCTTGGCCAGACCGATGGCATAATCCTCAACGGCATACTCGGTGTCCAGAATTTTCAGACCCTCATTGGCCTCAACAAAGCTCTTTGCCGGCTCATTGTCGATGACAACCGCGTCAACTTGACCGTTAACCAGAGCCATAACCGCCAGAGCGCCGGTGTCAAACTCGGTTACGTGCTCAACGCCGTAGTCGTCGGAGCAGTAGATGCTGCCGGTGGTGGCTTTCTGGGTGCCTATCATCTCCGCGTTGGCAAGGTCGTCAATAGTTGCGATGGGGGAGCCCTCCTTGACAATGACAACCTGAATTCCAGTGGCATAGCTATCGGAGAAGTCCATAACCTCGAGACGCTCGTCGGTGACGGTAACTCCCGCCATGACGATGTCGCTCTGGCCGGTCTGAGCGGCGGTGAGTGCAGCGTCAAAGCCCATGTCGTCCACGACCAGCTCAAGACCGAGCTTCTCGGCGATAGCAGCGGCAACCTCAACGTCGATACCCTCAAAGCCGCCGTCGTCGGTGGTCATCTCATAGGGAGGGAAAGCGGCGTTGGTGGACATGTGCAGCTTACCCTCTTCAACGGTCGTGAATGAGTTCTCAACCGGCTGCTCGTCGGGCTGGTCGGCCGGCTCGTCGGCGTTGTCCTCGGGGGTGGGCGTGTCTGCCGGCGCGGGAGTAGCCTCGGGGGCGGGCGTGTCAGTGGGTGCGGCGTTCTTATTTCCGCAGGCGCACAAGGCCAGCAGCATTACCAGCGCAAGTGCGATAGCAAGAGTTTTTTTCATTTTGTCGTTTCTCCTTTTTGCTTGATGTGGACAGATTATAACGCATAAAAAATGAATAATCAATAGCTTTATTCACAAAAATGCGAATATTTAACGAATAAAGCGCGTTTTGTGCATATAGCAACAAGCCGCGGCAAATTTTTTACCGTGGCTTGTGCGATATTGAGCCCAGTCAGCTTTTGAACTCGGGGAAGTCTGAGCTTTTTACTATACTCTCGTATTTTTTGGCAAGCTCCATTGATTTTTCCGGAGAACCGGCCTCTGCGCTTATGATTATGCTCTCGCGCTCTGGCGATGGGCAGATGTGAACCTCGCCTGAGCCGGTGTGCAGCAGGATGCCGTCGGAAAAATCCGCGCCGGCCTCCATGAGCGTCTGGGAAATATAGCGCATTGCACGCGCGCGGCCGGAGCAGCCGAGCTCGCGCCGTGCACCCGAAAAGTGCGGCCGCGCCGGAGATTTGGCCCTCTGCGCCGCGGTGGGAGGCAGCTCGACCTCCAGACGTCCGTCTATGGCGTCTAAATTGCATTGGTGGTAGGCGCGCGGGGTGCCGATGTCGCACCAGTAGCCGTCCATTGGCAGGGCGCGGATTTCCATTCCCCTCTCCATCAGACGCGGAAACAGGTCGCGGGAAAAATCAAATACAATGTTCTCGGGCACAAGCTCCATGGCCTGCGGAGATACAATGTATATACCTGTGTTGATAAGGTCGGACACCACGCGGCTCCACTCCGGCTTCTCCGTAAAGCTGACCACGCGACCATGTGCGTCAGTGAGTACGGTGCCGTATTGCAGCGGGCTCGGGTTGGCGTACAGCGCCATGGTTACGGCGGGACGGTGGCGGTGGTGCGCCTCCATAAGCGCGCGCAGGTCAAAGTCGCAGGCGCTGTCGCCGGATATAACCAGAAAGTCGCGGTCGCCGTAGAAGCCTGAGCAGGCCTTTATGCCGCCGGCTGTGCCGAGGGGCTCTTCCTCAATGTGGTATTTTATGCTCATGCCGAAGCGCGAACCGTCGCCGAAGTATTCCGTTATAACATCGGGCCGGTAATGCAGGGACATGCAAACCCTGTCGATGCCATAGCGCCGCAGCAGGGCAAGGATGTGTTCCAAAACGGGTTTTCCCGCGAGCAGCACCATGGGCTTCGGCAGCTCGCCTGTGACGCTCTTAAGGCGTGTGCCCTCGCCTCCGGCCATGATTATTGCTTTCATTATCTAAAACCACCTTGTAAAGTTTTTTGCCGCAATTAGTATTTGCCGCGACACAGTGGAATACACCGGAAAAGAGCTGTCAAAAAAAGCCTTAAAAGCTTTACAGAGTTTGCGGTGCGCGGCGCAGAGAACTTCCATTGAAAGAGTGAATTCGCCACTTTTTCGGCTCAGGCAATAAATACTCTTTTACTTTTTGAAAGATGTGTGGTATGATAATCAAGTATATTTATGCGCGGGCTTTCATACGCGCAGTACATTAAATTATTTTGAAGGAGTGACATGCGGTGAAACGGAAAATTCTGTCTCTTGTACTTTGTACGGCATTATTCTCCGCGGCGCTTTGCACAGGGGTGCAGGCGACAGGAATGGGCGAATTTCAGAAGCAGCGGACGTATGACGGCCGGTTTTCCGACATAAGCGGAAAATGGCATGAGACGTTTATCGCTGACCTGTATGAATACGGTCTGGCGGAGGGTATGAGCGATACCGAGATGGCGCCGGACGCGCCCGTGACCGTGGCGCAGGTGATTGCGCTTGCCGCGAGGATAAACGCGAAATACTACAGCGGGACTATCGGCGAGCCGGGCGGCGGAGCGTGGTACGACCCGTACATAAGCTATGCGCGCGACTACGGCCTGATAGACCGAAACGCCGAGGTGGAGGCCGACCGGCCCGCCACGAGGGGCGAGAGCGCGCTCATCTTCTCCCGCGCGCTGCCGGACTGGCAGTTTGACGCGGTGAACGAGTCCGGAGACTTTGGCGACGTCGCCGAGACGGACGCATGCTTTGCCGCGGCAAGGCTGCTGTGCCGCGCGGGTGTGATAAACGGCTACGAGGACGGGCTTTTTCGCCCCGAGGGGGAGATAAGCCGCGCCGAGGCCATGACTATTGCCGACAGGACCGTCAACAAATCCCAGCGCCGCGGCTACGACGAGGCGCAGCAGGCCGGTCCCGGGCAGGGCGGGAATCAGGGCTCCGATGAAAATCAGGGCTCCGGGCTTATAGGCGTGGGCACCGGCGAGGGCAGGGCGACATTTCTGGCGCAGGGCGTTGCCATGCTGACCATAGATATGAAAAACAGCAGCTTCACCCTCGCGGTCTACGCGGATATCAAAACGGGAGGGATGGTCACCCTGGCCGGCGTGTGCGAGGTCAAGGAGGACGCAAACGGGAATGTACTGCTCAGCTGCGCGGTGACGGACCGGGCGGCGCAGGGCGGCGCGAGCGTGACCGTGGCAAATCAGGCCGAGGCGCTTGAGGCGCTGGGCTTTACATATGACGGGAACCGCACGATTAAGCTCACCGAGGCCGTTGTGAACAAAAGCTCGGTCTTGAAGGGCAACATTATCGGTCTGCTGTCAATCGGCGCCTCCATGACGGTGGCAAACTGAGGGAATAAAAGACCTGTGGTCAGGGATGTGAGCGGATGAATAAGAAGATACAACGGGTGATTGAGCCGGGCACAAGGCTGTTTCTGATAATTCTGATAATCTTCGCGGCGATAACCTTCTTTTTCAAGGAGGAGCTGGCGATAACGGAGTTTGTCGTTATCGCGGTGCTGATTGTCTATTCCTTCCTCAACGCGAGAAGCCGGCGCAGGGAACTGGTCAAATACATCGAGGACGTGACCTACAACGCGGAGTCGGCGAAGAACAACACGCTGATGAATTTCCCGCTGCCCATAGTCGTGTTCAAGATGGAGGACTATCAGGTGATATGGGGAAACCAGATTTTCTTCAACCTGTTCAGCGGCAAGAAGCCAAGCTTTGAGGCCCGGCTCAACGACATGGTGCCCGGCTTTTCCTGCAAGTGGCTGATGGAGGGCAAGAGCCAGTACCCGGGGCTTGTGCAGATAAACGACCGGAAGTACCAGCTCCACGGCAACATAATCCGCGCGAGGAACGACGAGCGCGAGCACCAGGGCGACTACATGGGCATAACCTACTGGGTGGACGTGACGGACTTCGACAACATAAAGCTTGAGTACGAAAACTCCCGTCCGGTGACGGCGGTGTTCCTTGTGGACAACTACGACGAGCTGATAAAGGGCCTGACCGAGCGCGCCAAGGTTGAACTGCGCGGCGAGATTGACGATAAGCTTGAGCAGTGGTGCCAGGGCAAAAACGGCCTTCTGCGCCGCTATGACCGCGACCGCTACATGTTCATCTTTGAAAACCGCTATCTAAGGGAGATAACGGAAAAAAAGTTTGACCTGCTCGAGCAGATACGCACCATAACAAGCTCCGCCGGCATCCACGCCACGCTGAGCATCGGCGTGGGCAAGGACGGGAGCATGGAGGAAAATTTTGCCTTTGCAAACCTTGCCATAGAGATGGCCCTCTCCCGCGGCGGCGACCAGGCCGTTATCAAAAACCGTTACAACTTTGAGTTTTTCGGCGGCCGCGGCATGGAGATAGAGACGCGCACAAAGGTCAAAAGCCGCGTGATGGCCAACGCCCTTGCCGAGCTGATGAAGGACTCCAGCCAGATACTTGTTATGGGCCACAAGCTCAGCGACCTTGACAGCGTCGGCGGCGCGACGGGCGTGTGCTGCATAGCCCGCCGCCTCGCCCGGCCCGTGCGGATAGTGGTGGACCCAGTAAAGAACGCCTCGCACCGGCTGATTGAGCAGCTGCGCGCCACGCCGGAGTATGCCGAGGCATTCATCTCCCCCGACGAGGCCATGCTGCGCGCGGACAGCCGCACGCTGCTGGTGGTGGTGGACACAAACCGGCCCGAGCAGGTCGAGAGCCAGAGCCTGCTTGAGTCGTGCACGCGCGTGGCGGTCATAGACCACCACCGCCGCGCGGCCAGCTACATACAGAACGCCGCGCTGGCCTTTCACGAGCCCTATGCCAGCTCCGTCTGCGAGCTGATGAGCGAGCTTTTGCAGGAGCTTGTGGACCAGACCGACATAACGCGCACGGAGGCCGAGGCGGTGCTCTCGGGCATAATGCTCGACACGAAAAACTTCACCATACGCACCGGCGAGCGCACCTTTGACGCCGCGGCCTTCCTGAGAAGGGCGGGAGCGGACACCTCGGAGGTCAAAAAGCTCCTGTAAAGCGACATGGAGCATACCG
>CATJWG010000202.1 GCA_949744165.1 uncultured Eubacteriales bacterium
ACCGTAAGGAAGGCTTTAGCGGTTATCTGGCCAAGCCGGTCAGTGGGGCTCTGCTTGAGGCGGCTGTGCTTAGCATTCTTCCCAAAGAACTGGTACACTTGAATGAAGAGGCCAGCCAGTCTGATGTCGAAAAGGACATTTTAATATTTGAACAAGGCAACAAACGTTCCCTTATGGTCACAACAGACAGTGTCTGTGACCTTCCGGACTCTCTCTTGTCGGAGTTTGGCATCCCCGTATGTCCGTATTATATCTGCACGGACGAGGGCCGTTTTCTTGATGAGCAGGAACTAAAAGCAGATGAGTTGCTAATGCATATCGCTAACGGACGGAACGGATATTCCCAGCCGCCTGAGGTAGATGACTACGAACGATTTTTCGCAGACAAGCTGACAGAGGCCCAGAATATTATCCACATCACAATGGCACGACACGTCAGTGAGGGATATCAAAATGCCATCGAAGCGGCTAAATCCTTTGAGAACGTCACAGTAATAGATTCTGGACATCTCTCCAGCAGTATGGGGTTGGCGGTATTGTGCGCGGCTTATCTGTCAGAACATCATGCCTCAAGGGACGGAATAGTGAAATCAGTCAAGCGTATGGAGCGTTTTATTTCTTCCGCTTTTATCGTAAACAGCACCCATATGCTGTGCCAGTCCGGACGGATATCAAAACGTATACAAGTCCTTTGCGATGCGCTGCTGCTTCATCCGGTTCTTGTTCTGAAAAGGAGCAGGATGTCGGTTTACCGCCTGATGATGGGCAATTTCCAACATGTTGCAAAAAGATATATCAGGAATACTCTTCAGGATACCAGAAATATCGACCGGCGTATCTTGTTCATTACATATTCCGGAATGGATGAGCAACAGCTCCAGTATATTCAAAATCTGGTACAGCAGTTCTGCCCGTTTGAGCGGGTTTATTTGCAAAAGGCATCCTCCGCTATCGCAACCAATTGTGGTCCCGGCTCATTTGGTTTGCTGTTCATGCGAAAGGATGATGCTGTGACTCCCTTTTTCCAGATGGCAAAACAGGACGAGACAGAGTGAATCACTCTGTCTCGTCTGATTTTATCCTGATATAAAAATTATAGTTGGCAAAGCACATATGTTCTGATATAATGTATTTTGTATATATCATTGTCGGTTTAGGCTGCTGCGAGATATTACGACATCCCTGTCAGACCGGATATGTACAATATATACGGAATTTTTCAGAAAGGGAAGCCAAATGGAAGATAATGTTTTTTTGAAAAACAGAAAAGAGTTATCACTCGCGGATTACATGAAAGTACAGGAAAACGGCAGAGAAAATCTCGGAACCGACATTCCGGTTGCTGTATACAGACTTTTGGAATATTCACTCAGGGAAGAGTTGACGGTGCGGCTCGGCAAAGAGGCTCAAGTCGATATTTTTCGCAGCGCAGGTTATCGAGCCGGAACATATTTTGCAGAAAAGTATTTGGACTCATCTTTAGAGCTGTCTGAGTTTACAGCACAGCTCCAGAAGCGCCTTGAAGAATTCAGAATGGGCGTTCTACGTATTGAAAAATTTGACGAGGAGACCGGCAAAATGGTACTTACAGTTTCCGAGGACGCCGATTGCTCGGGATTGCCTCTTTTGGGGGAAACAGTATGTAACTATGACGAGGGGTTTCTGGCGGGAATCTTGACTTCGTATACAGGAAAGCCCTATCATGCAACGGAGGTGAACTGCTGGGCCACCGGCGATAGAGTATGCCGGTTCCGTGCAGATATTTATGGATAACGAAAAGGTGTTTTTAGTGCCTGATGCAGATGCCGACAAAAACTGTGAGTTTTTGTTTAATTACCTGCGGGGAATTTTATATGATTCATGGATAGAGCATTTTGACGTCAGCGAATTGAGCGAGCCTTATCGTGATTTAGGCCGCGGACTCCAATATTTGCAGAATGCGGTAAGCGAGTTGGTGTCATATTCAGCGGAGCTTTCTAAGGGGAATCTTTCCGTCCAGTTTCCCCAAGAGTATAACTTCCTGTGTGAAAATCTGAAAAACCTCCACTCAAACCTGAACCATCTCACTTGGCAGGCCCAACAGGTCACTAAGGGAGACTATTCCCAGCATGTCTCCTTTTTAGGGGAGTTTTCTGATGCGTTCAACGAGATGACAAAGCAGCTCAAGGAGAGAGAGGAGCAGCTTAAACAGGCAGCGGAAAAGGCCGAACACCGGGCGGAAATGATTGAAGGCTACAATGGGCTATTAATTGAAATGCTCAGCAAACGTAAGGAGTGGCTTCTTGTTGTAGACAGAGACAGCAAAGAGATTATATATTGCAACAAGCGCAAGCATATGGGAACAACCGACTCCTCTTTCTGCCAAACCTGCAAGCGTCGCCTTTCATTCCAGCAGGACCTTCTAAAATGGCATGGTCATGAGCAGTATAAGGTATGGGAAATGGAGGGCGAGGCGGACACCTGCTACCGCATCACTTCTTTCCCTATGGAGTGGAAAGAATGTTTTTCCTATGTGCACGTTGTTGTTGATATTACCGATGAGAAACGCAATGCGCGTAATATGACCAGTAAGGCCTATCACGATCCATTGACTGGAGTTAAAAACCGTTTGTTTTTTGAGGAATATATGAGCATTGTTCTCCGCGATGAGCTGGATGCAACAATCTGCTATCTTCAGCTGGACGGCTTGGAATATGTCAATGATAACTTCGGGCACGATGAAGGAGATCGGTATATCCAGAACTTCGTGGAGATTGTAAAGAAAAATTTCCGCGGAGGCGATACCTTTACGCGAATCAGCGGAGATGAATTCTGTGTTGTCCTTTCCGGCAGCATGGCGGACCTGATTAACAGGAAACTTGATGAGATCATGAAGGAATTTCAAGATGAGTCCTGCAGAACATACCAGCGCAGCTTCAGCTATGGCGTCCTGGAGATTAAGGGGAAAGAAAATACGTTTACATTAGAAGAGATTATCGAAATGGCAGACGATGCGGTGTATGATTGTAGGATTAGAAATATTGCAAAGTACCCCGTAATATTTTCGACTCTGGTAGAGTAAAACCGAAAAACAAGACAAAATCAAACCGCAGTCTCATTCTGATAGAGACTGCGGTTTTAATATATTCCTTTACAGGTTGGCAAACACATCCATTTGCTTTTGAAGCTCCCCTACGATTTCCTGATTTGTATCCATCCTCACGGTAATGCCCGCCATGTCATCTACCAGAACACGTGTGCTTCCGGCGGCCCCCGTAATACCGGCTGCTGCACCGTCTATTGCTCCTGAAATGCTGGAGATAGAAACGGCAATCTGGTCCATAGCTGTTTTTAGGCGCTCCGCCTTGTCGTTAAACGCCTCCATCGCGTTACCTATATAATGCGAGTCCTCCCGATATTGATATCCTGCCTGTACAGAGCGTTCCAATTGGTCTGCAACGGCCTGGCTCAGGTAATCAGCCAATTTACGGGCGCTGCCAGAGAGGTAGTCTACCGCCCCCATAACTATTCCGCTGACTTCCTGAATGTGGTTGGCAGTTTCAGCGCAGGAGCTTGCCAGTTGATGGACCTCCTGAGCCACAACAGAAAATCCAGCCCCCGCCGCACCGGCCCGCGCAGCTTCAATCGACGCATTGATAGCGATGAGCTTGGTTGATGAGGAAATGCTGAGAATATCATTTGTAAGGATATCAATTTGCTCTACGCTCCGGCTCTTCTCAATGGCCTGATCCAGCATGACCATTATATCTGCCGTCCCTGCTCGGACAGTTTCCGTCTCCCTATGGGCAGAGAGCTCCATCTCCTCTGCTCTCTTCCGCATTTCTGCACAGTAGGCTGTGATGACAGCGCATTCCTCTGCCATGCTCTGTGTGTCTTCCTGAGTACCGGCGGTGCTGGCAGTGATAGATGCGGCACTGCCTGCAATCTCCTCCAGAGCGGCCGAGAGCTGTTCCGTAAGTCCTGAAAGGCTTCGAACACTACCGTTAGAGGTCTGCGTCCTTTGGCGGACTTCCCCGACCACGCCGCTGATTCGTTCTGAGCTGTCCTGCAAAGTATCCATCGCATCTTTAATGGGCGTGAGAACGTATTTGCGGATAATCCGAAAGGCCACAGCCACCAGACAAATACCCACAATCAAGGTGGCAGCGCTTGTGAACAGGGAAATTATGTATACCAATGTGAGCCTGCCCCTTGCCGCCTCTGCTTGTGCGCTGACAGAATCTGAGAGCGCATCAATGTCCTCCTCCGCTGCTTCTCCGTAGAGCGCAACGTCTCCGTTGGCCATGGCGTATGCCTCCTGGGTCTTGCTGTCGGCGCTGGCGCATACCAGATATACCAGAGCGTGCTTAAATTGCCTGTAGTTGCTGATAAGGGACTGATATGTCTCCTGATACTCGCTGGAGACAAAGCTCTCATAAGCGCTCAGCTTCTCATCCAGCTCCGCCTCTTCCGCCTTAATCTCCTGTACCAGCCGTATCATTGTGGCGTGGTCTGCCGCCACAATATGCGACAGCGCCAGACGGTGAATGTCCATTACGGACCGTCGGATATCCTCCAGCCGTTCCTCGCTTACCATGCTTTTGTCCACAATACTCCCCGCATTGGCATGGACATTGTTGATGCTGAATACAGCCAGAATATTTGAAAGCAGCGTAATCAATCCCAACAGAACAATGGGCAAAATCAGGCGTTGCTGTAGTGTCATTCTGCCTTTCATGTGGTTTCCTCCCAATGATTATGTACTTTATCCCTTACCGCTCGCTTACGCCCTCGACCATCCGGTCAAGCTGAACCTGGAGCGAGCTTCCGGTAGGATTTCCCTGCGCCATGCTGGCGGAGAAAGCGGCCACCGGATCCCAAAACTTTCCGCCTACCCGCTGGAGCTGGGAGTAATTAGACTGCTCCAGCAGGGCTGCTATAGCCGGAGACGACTGCACCTCCGGAGAGTTTGCAGCATTTACATTAGCCGGCCCTTGACCACGTATCTCAAAACGCAGCCTCTGGTTTTCCTCGCTGATTATCCACTCTGCCAGCCTTGCCGCCCATTCCGGATGCTCGGAGTAGGCGTTTACGCCGATAAGCTTACAGCCGGAGAAAGAGGCCATCTGTATCTGCTGTCCCGCACAGGTATATGTCGGCAGCTTGGCCGCGCCCATGTTATCCCCCCAAGCTTCCTTTACAGTCACGGCGTTCCACACTCCGCTGATACCGGCAATCACGGAACCATCCTGTACCCCGGCAATAAAGTCCGTGTCTGTCTTATTTGAAAAAGCAGGGCTGGCGGCGATATCCAACATCGCCTGTGCCACATCCACTCCACGGATAGGTGCGTCGTCTCTGTTCCATGTACAGTAATTGGTCAAGCCGTCATCATTTAGGCCTACCTCCAGCCCGGTATTGCCGAAGAAAGCATAAACATACCACGCGGACGACCAATCCATGGACACCAGCTTTTCTGCCTGTGCAGCCACCTCCAGCATACGCTCCAGGCTTTGCACATCCTCCTGAGTAAAGTAAGCTTTGTTGTAGTATAAGAAATAACCGTTATCCGCTGTCAACGGGTATGCGTATAGAGTATCTCCCACACTGGCCGCCTCTACTGCGGCTTGGAGAGAAACTCTACGAATGGTCTCCTCGTCTTCTATAGGGTCCAGCCCGCCGGCGGCGGCCAGCGCCGCCACCTGGTCGTCAGCAAAAGCAAATACATCTGCTCCGCCCTCCAGATTGCCCAGCATGGCGTCCTTGCAGCTGGACTCACTCTGAGGCTGATAGGTTATAATAAAATTGGCCTGAGCGGCATAATGCTTCTGAAAGGAAGAGAATATCTCCTGAAGCAGTTCCTCGTCTTCCTCTGCACCCCATACAGTCAGTGAAACTGTCTCCTTCACTGGAGGAATGTCGGCGAGAGCCTGTCCCTTATCGCCACAGGCTGTCATCAGGGCCAGCAAGCATGCGGATAATATCAGAAGAAAAAGCCGTTTTGTCATAGTCTACCATTCCTTCCATTAATTTCTGAAATATTATAGCACCTTGAATGCTTTATTTCAAGCCAAACCAGTTTACGCACAGCAGCATTAATCTTGGTTCCAACAGCTCGCATAATAGCAATAACGCCCCAGCAAAACAGTTGGCAGCGTGCTTCAGTTCAGTATAGTTAATGTCACAGTTGGCCTTATAAGACTTAATGTGTATATGTACGAAAAAATAGCGCGATTAAACATCGCGCTATTTTTGTTATGTCTTACTCTATCATTTTAGCCGTCTCTCGTATTATGTATTACAACAAATATTTTATCAGCAACAGGAGTATTACGCCTGGAACTCCCAAAACGCCAGTTACGGCTGCATTGACCCAGTTCAGTCCCAGGCTTATGTCGAACCATGCGCCAATAAAATTAAAGATAAACAGCGCCACGTAACCCATACAGGCGTGGATAAGAAATTTGAGAATCCAGCCTATTGGCCTTTTGAGTATTTTGAAGGTCAGTGACAAGAGAAAAATTCCGATTGCGACAAGGAAAATTACTGCGATTATAACCATTTTATGCCTCGCTTATGTTTTTCAGATTGCGGAGTGTGTGACTGTACTTTGACTGAAGCGCCTGAATTTCCAGGATAGATGTCTCCAAAATCTCGGGATCCGAGGTACTGTTGAAAACGCAGTACGCCTGCTCAAGCGAGCTTCGCACGTCCACCAGTTCCTGACGCGCGCTGTAAAGCATATGCTCCGTCTCCTGTCTTTTCCGCGCTTTACGCATTTCTATTATACCCCCTTAGTCAATAGCCTGTTCTTATTGTATTCCATATATCCGTTTTTTAACCGGATTTGCAAAATTTTCTTGCTGTATTTTTCGAGTAAGCGGCCATAATAAGCTCGGACCTGATAAAAAGGCGGTCGGCAGGGCTCTCATAATTAAGCTCAAGACCGGTGCCGGTGCCGCATACTAAAGCCCAAAAGGCTTTGAGTGCGCAAAGACCGCACATTTTCAAATTAACAGGCTTAACAAAAGGCTTAATTTGAAAATCAGTATAAAACGGCATTAACGGCGAATGGTCAGATACCGACCGGAACACAGCGCCACCTTGCGCAAGGACGGCAGTGTTCGGGACCTGGGTCAAGTGCCGGCGTGTTAAAAGAGAGCTGTTTTCCGGCGCGGCGGGGACTGCATTTTGGCAGTCCCCGCTTGTTTTTAAATCCACTATGAACTATAATCGCAATCAGCAGGTCAACGTAATTTCTTAAAAAGTATGCTTATATAAATACGAAAAATGTTAATAAACACTTCTCTTGTCCTCATTGAAGAAAATGTCTCAACAGAAGCAAGGTAAATTATTGTCCCC
>CATJWG010000203.1 GCA_949744165.1 uncultured Eubacteriales bacterium
GAGGGTCCACCCGTTCCCATTCCGAACACGGCAGTTAAGCTCACCAGTGCCGACAATACTTGTCTGGAGACGGACTGGAAAGATAGGTCAATGCCAACATATGGCTCCTGATTTTTATCAGGAGCCGTTTTTTATTATTATTTTTAAAGCTTGCAATTATGATGCCTTTTGCGTTTATCCTTGTACAAGCAATGTAAAATGGCTCCCTGCGCGCAGAGAGCCTTTATATTAGCCTGTCAAGGACGTGAAGAAGGTATGATTGGAAAAAAAGCTGTGCTTATACTGCTTGCCGCTGTGATGCTCTCAGCCTGTACGGGGAAAGGTGACATACGCGCTGAAACGGCTTCTGCGCCTGATAGTATTGCGGCAAAGAGACAGCCTGTGAGTATGGATAAGCTCGAGGCCATGTATAACAGCTACGAAACGGCGCTGAATATATTATATTATGAAAAAATACTTCCGGACGGTACATATCTTGACAGCGATGATTATGGCATGGACGGCAACTTATTCGCGGTGTTTGATATTGACGGCGACGGCTTGGACGAGCTTATAATTGAGTACAGTAATACGTACCTTGCCGATATGGTTGAACTGATATATGGTTACGATGATGAGAGCGGGGAGTTGCATGAGGAATTTATGCGCTTTCCAAATCTGACCTACTACAACAACGGCATTATTAAAGCATTTTTTTCCCATAACCAGGGACTTGCCGGACGATTTTGGCCATATTATCTGTACGAGTATGACCCCGTGCAGGACCGCTATGAATGTGTGGCTATGGCTGACGCTTGGGACGGCAGCGCTCACAGCGAGGACTACAGCGGCAAGCCCTTTCCTGTGGAAATTGACATCAGCGGTGATGGAATAGTGTATTACCTGAGCGACGCGGACGAAAAGACCCTTGGTCAGCCTGTTGACAGGGACGAGTACGAACGCTGGCTTGACAGCTATATTGGGAAAGCAACGGAACTGACCGTGCCGAAGGTATCGCTCACACCGGAAAATTTTGCAGAGGGCGCACGGGGGACAGCGGTGCTCTTGCTTAAGAATAATAACAGCTCAGAACGTAATTTTTACTCCTCGCTGACAAGTATGAGTAAGGCAGAAGTGGAGTGCTTTGCGCTTGAGGTCAGGGCCAGCATACTCGCGCGCAACTGGCAGGCATTTGCCCAGTGTGTCTATTTTCCGGTAATGCTAAACGGCGAGGAATGTCCGAATACAAGCGCGCTGATAGCCATAGCGCCGGAGCTGCTGACTGAGGATAACTTTGTCAAGGCCCTTGTTTCGGAGACCTGTGAAGATATGTTCTTCAACTACGCGGGAATAATTATGGCTGACGGTTGCCTCCATCTTGGGGAGGGTGAGGGTGGAGGGCTGCGCGTGACGGCAATCAACACGCCCACATGAACGCGACATAAAAGCGGCTTGACCGCGATTAAAAACAGCCCCCGCCGCGAAAGCGGCAGGGGCTTCGTCTATTCAGCTAAGATTTCAGGGAAAACCAGCTTCCCGTCCCGGTAAACTCCAAGAACATCGTAGGTGAGCGTTATTTCAACATCGCGGCCGTCACAGCCGGGAGATATCATGATGTTGTCCCCCAGCCCTATAAGACGGTTCAGCCCGCCGTCCATGTACTGGTCAAAGTCCAGCGTCAGCTCCACACGTACACCTCTCTCTGTAAGAAAGATTTTTATGCTGAACTTGAAATTCTCAGAAAGCTCCTTCGCCAGCTCCATGAACCGCTCCTTTCCCGCAGCGCGGCCCGGTATCTCGCTCATGCTTATGTGCCGCTTGACGTATTCATAGAATTCCTCCAGAGAAGGCTCCGGCATGTCAGGCGGGCATAATATGCTCCTCTGCCCCATGCTCTCCCCCTCTCTGTCCCAGTCATACTTCGGGTACGTTTTGGAGTAAATAAGCTTATCCATATTATCCCTCTCCGATGCGTGTGAATGTATATCTCCCCGCGGCCGGCAGAGGGGGGTAAGGCC
>CATJWG010000204.1 GCA_949744165.1 uncultured Eubacteriales bacterium
GACAGGTTTTATGTTTCCTGATATGCATCTCTGGCTGAAAATTCTTCTGGCGCTCGTCACGGCTTTCGTCATTGCGCTGGCGGCCACTCCGATAGTAAAGTCCTTCGCCTGCAAGGTCGGCGCAATGGATGTGCCCGGCGATGCACGGCGTGTGCACGACCACCCCATCCCCCGTATGGGAGGCATGGCAATATTCCTGGGTTTTCTCATTTCCGTCGTCCTCTTCGCACGCATAACTCCCCAGGTGCAGGGTATTCTAATAGGCTCTGTGATAATCGTCGCCACCGGCGCGGTGGACGATATCATCTCGCTCAGATACTGGATGAAACTGCTGGCCCAGATTATTGCCGCCGTCGTGGCCGTTGCCCACGGCGTAATTATCGAGGTACTCATGAATCCAAACATCTTCAGCCAGAACCAATCGCTTCTGCTCGGCGCGCTGGGCGTGCCGATAACGATATTCTGGATAGTCGGCATCACAAACTCCGTCAATCTCATAGACGGGCTGGACGGGCTGGCCTGCGGTGTATCCACAATAAGCTCGGTGACAATGCTCGTAGTCGCCATCATACTTGCCGAAAGCAATGTCGCCGTCATGCTTGCCGCGCTCGTGGGCGGTTGCGTAGGCTTTATTCCCTACAATTTCAACCCCGCCAAAATCTTCATGGGAGATACGGGGGCACTGCTGCTCGGCTATGTACTGGCGACGGTGTCCGTTATGGGCATGTTCAAATTTTATGCCATCGTCACCTTTGTCGTGCCGATTTTAGCGTTGGCGCTTCCGCTCTTTGATACCTTATTTGCCATAATCCGTCGCCTTCTACGAGGCCAGAACCCTATGACGCCAGACCGCGGGCACCTGCACCACCGTTTGATTGACATGGGTCTGAGCCAGAAGCAGGCCGTGGCCGTGCTCTACGCGCTCAGCGCCATGTTAGGTCTTACCGCCGTGGTTATAAGCACCAGCGGCGGACTGCGCGTGCTGCTTATCATAGTCGAGCTGTTCATAGCCGCGGCAGTGGGCGTATTTGTGATACGCACTATTGAGCACCCCGCACACCATCCGGCAGAAAATCATGTAAACCACATAGCCGAGCACTACGCGTCCCATCATCCCGAGCTCAAGGCAGAGGACGGCTCTGAGGAGGAAAAGCAGTGAAAAAAATAAAGGTCATGTCCGTTTTCGGCACTCGTCCGGAAGCCATAAAGATGTGCCCCCTGGCGCTGGAGCTGGCCTCACGTTCTGAGTTTGACAGCACTGTATGCGTAACCGCGCAGCACCGCGAAATGCTTGACGGAGTGCTGTCCTGCTTTGGCGTTCAGCCGGATTTCGACCTGGATATCATGGAGTCGGGGCAGACACTGTCCACCATCACAACGAAAATTCTCACGCTCATTGGCCCCGTAATACAAAAGGTGCGCCCTGATGTACTGCTTGTCCACGGCGACACGACGACCACCTTTGCCAGCGCGCTGGCCGCTTTTTATGAGCGCACCGCAGTCGGCCACGTTGAGGCTGGGCTGCGCACCTATGACCGCTACTCCCCCTTTCCCGAGGAAATGAACCGCTGCATGGTCGGCCGCCTGGCACAGTACCACTTCGCGCCCACGGCCCAGAACCGCCGCAACCTTGAGCGCGAGGCCGTGACTGGGCAAATCTTCGTCACCGGCAACACGGTTATAGATGCTATGAAGTACACCGTCAGAGGAGAGAAATTTGACTGCGAGGCGCTCCATCATGTCGATTTTTCCCGCCGCATTATCACCATGACCTGCCACCGTCGGGAAAACTACGGCGCGCCGATGGAGAGCATCTTCTCCGCCGCGGCCGAGCTCGCCCGCCGCTTCCCTGACACGCTGACAATCTACCCCGTTCATTTAAGCCCCACGGTGCGCGAGTGCGCCGCACGCTTTCTTACGGGGATTGACAACATTATGCTCATTGACCCGCTCGACGCCATGGACATGCATCGGCTTATGTCGCGCAGTTACATGGTGATGACCGACTCCGGCGGTATACAGGAGGAGGCGCCGGCGCTTGGCAAGCCTGTGCTGGTGTTACGCCGCGAAACCGAACGGCCTGAGGCCGTCGAGGCCGGCACCGTGAAGCTTGCGGGCGTTGGCAGAGATAATATTCTCGCTCTGGCCTCTGGGCTACTGACCGATGAGGCTCAATACTCCGCCATGGCTCACGCAGTAAATCCCTACGGAGATGGACACGCCTGTGAGCGCATCGCGCAGGCTCTGCTGCACGCCTTCGGTATGGCGGACGCTCCGGAGGACTTTGCCGTATGAAAAGGCCGCGTAAGGCCGCGCTTTACGCGCTTATTGCGCTGTTGGCTACCGCGCTGGTTTATCTTGTGCTGCGCCTGTCTCCGACCGCCGCAGTGGATACGGCGGCGGTCATACTACCCACCCCCGCCGCCGAGGCGGATACCTCCCCCGGCGGCACCGCCGCAACCCAAAACCGCGTGATATCGGTTACACCGGAAACCGTTCAGGCCGCCATTGGAATGCTCTCCCGCGCGGGCAGCTATTCGCGCATGATAATAGCCGAAACCTTCTGGACCGGAGGCAGCGCGGTGCGCAACATCAACGTCTCCGTGAGCGGCGATAGTACGCGTCTGACCATATCCGACTCGCGGGGAGTAAAAAATGTGCTCATCTCCGAAGGAATGATGTGGATATGGTATCCCGACTCCGGCAGTGTTTACACCGGCCCTGCCGACGGCTCCGCTGCCGACGAGTATCAGAGCCTGCTCACCTACGAGGACCTTTTGCAGCTTGACTCCAAATCCATCACGGACGCAGGATATATGGATTACAATGGAGAGAGCTGTATTTACGCCGAATATACCTCCGGCGAGCTGGGATACGTCTCGCGCTTCTGGGTCTCGGTAAAATCGGGACTGCTCATGGGCAGTGAGACGCGCGACGGGGATGAGCTCGTCTACCGCATGATCTCATCCGTACCTGACATCTCCACACCGGACGAGGGCGTTTTCCAGCCGCCTAAGTACTAAAGCAGGAACATCGCCGCCATGATGTACAAAAGCTCTTCATCGTGGCTTTCCCTGTACATCAGGTATAAAATCATTGCCAAAATCAGGTCGTCCGTTTCTAAATTCATCGGGGACAGGCGTCCCAGCAGCCTCCCGAGCTCTCCACTCAGTCCGCTGAGCGGTCCTGCCGGTCTCTTTTCGCCCGGTCCAGGCGCACTTACAGGGCGAGGCGCCGAACGCTGCGAGTTTGCTCCGGCGCTCGGAGGCCGCTGCTGTCCCTGTCCCGACTGAGGGCCGCCCTGCCGCGGCCCTGTCCGGTTCTGGTTTTGGTTCTGGTTCTGCTCCGGAGGCGCGGGGGATTGTCCCGCCTCAGCGTGAGACTGGCTTACCGGTATGTTCACGGCACTGTCGTCAACTCGTTGGACGCGGCCCGTATTTCCCTGGTAACGGTTATACACTCTCGCCACCCCCGTACTCGCGCAGGGCGGCCCGGGCAATCTTGGCAATGCGCGCGAAGCGTATGGCTTTTTCCATCTTCTCTCGCCGCTCCTGCTTAAGATATGGTCCCATGGCGCGCAGCAGCTCGGTTTTCTCGCTGCCGCCCTGAACATTGGACATGAGCCGTCCTATTTTGGAAAACATCTCCGCGTCGAAGCCGCCAAGGCCGCCGAAACCGCCAAAACCTGAACCAGAGTCCGCCCCGGAGCCCTGTCCGGAGTCCGTGCTTCTGTTCGGTTCCGGTTGAGGCTCCTGCTTCTTGTCGGAACCGCCGCCCATGAACTGAGAGGCCAGATTCATTATCTTCTCCATCTCCGCGGGATTACCGAGAATTGAATTTATCCTGTCTTCAAACTCGCTCATGGGCGCGCCTCCCTTCTTATTTACCCTTCATTGCCTGCTGGAGCTTCTGCGCCAGCGCCCTGCCGTCGGGTGTGGACAGCACCTGGGCCAATATGCCCTGCAGCGCGGCGGTGTCTCCGCTTTTCGCCGCTCTTTCAATCGCCGCCTGGTCAAGAGACTGGCTTATCCGCCGTCCCTCGGCGCAGTCTGCCGCCTTCATCAGCTTCTCGGCATTAGGATTGCTTCGAAGCTGTCTTTCCAGCTCGGAAAAATTATTCATAATCAATACTCCTTTATGAGTTTTCAGCTCGACCGCGAGCTTTTCCCTCACTCCATTATATTCACAAAATGAAAGAAGGTGCGTATTTGAAGATATCGGTTTTTTCCGACTCGCACGGAAACACGCAGAACATGCTCACTGCCATCGCCGATTTTGCGCCAGACTGCATTATCCATCTCGGCGACGTCTCACCTGACGCGGACTTTATTGCCGCGCAGTATCCTCAGCTTGAAATGTACAGCGTGCGCGGAAACTGCGACTATTTTTCCACCGCACCGGAGTCACAGCTCATCGAACTGGGCGCAGTACGCATGTTTCTCGCTCACGGCCACCGCCACGGAGTGAAAATCTCTCTCGACTCCTTTCTGAACTCCGTACACTTCTCCGGCGCTGCTCTGGGTCTGTTCGGGCACACTCACCGCGCCATGTGCCGCAGCTTCGGCACAGTGCAGCTTTTCAACCCCGGTTCCTGCGGTTTCGGTCCGTCTCCAACTTACGGGCAGATTATCACCGAAAATGGAGAGGCTTTCTGTAAAATCGTCGATATAAAATAAAA